>JBBRME010000249.1:0-6186 GCA_038230995.1 Gemmatales bacterium | reverse complement strand
TACCGCAGGAAGCGTTCGAGGAGCGAGGACATGACAGCAGCCTTGGGTGAATTAGAGTGGTTCAACTTGACCTAAAGTATCGCCTAACGTGCTGTGTGGGAACTGGACGGGTTTGTTCATCACTTCTTGAGTAAAGCAAACAGCACCAACAGCACGGTCGTGACGACAAAGGCCACACCGAGGATGATCACGATCGGAATGGGCGAGACGATTCCCATGGCGGGCTTCCACGGTGGGGTTTCGTGGTCATTTTTTGACATAGTTTGATCGTTCCAGATGTCACGGTTTGCGTCAGATTGATGATCTTTTTTGTACGACCAGCAAAGAGTCTCTTCCCCGAGGTGTAAGAGAAACGTACAGTCATGTGTCTCTAGGTGGTTTTCTCCCCACCAATCTTTTTACATTTATTCAGACTCACGGCGTACGCCACGAGAACCTCCCATGCGAGGATCAACCATCATGAGCGAAGTTCTAGGCCGACTCTTGCCGCGAGGCGGCGGCGATCCGATTGAACTCACCACACCCGTACTGACCGTGGGCCGACGCGAATCGAACGATCTCTGTTTGCGATTCAACAATGTGTCGAGCCATCACTGTGAGCTTTCATTCCGAAATGGCCTCTGGGTAGTGCGCGACTTGGGCAGCAGCAATGGCACCAAGGTGAACGGCACGCGGATGCAACAACGTACCCTTCAACCTGGCGACGAGATCGGCATCGCCGGGCACTTCTACAAAATCATTTACGTGCTCCCCGAAGGTGTCAGTCTGGACGAAGAGGTCAACACGACCGAAAACGTCTTTGGTCAATCGCTGATGGAGAAGGCCGGTTTGGCCCGACCCAAGCGAGGTGAATAAGGGAGTGTGCCGGTGGAACGTTCTCGTGTTGCCCTGGTTACGGGGGCGTCGTCCGGCATTGGTCGGGCCACTGCGTTGGCCTTAGCCAAGGATGGCTACGATGTCGCGCTGAACTACTTCAGCCTCGAAGCTGAGGCAGAGGCCACGGCCCAACTGATTCGTTCGACCCATGGCCGCAAAGCACTTCTCTACCTGGTGGATGTTTCAAAACAGTCCGCCGTGGAGGAAATGGTCGCCAATGTCGTGCAGAACCTAGGCGGGGTCGATGCGTATGTGTCCAGTGCGGTGTTCAGCGAACGCGAGCCGTTCCTCACTGCTGACATGGCCAAGTTCCATCAGACGATCGACGTGAGCCTGTGGGGGGCGTTTTATGGCCTGCGGGCGTGCAGCAATCAGATGGTGAAGCAAGGCACCGGTGGTGCCGTGGTGATCGTGAGTAGCCCACACGGGCAAATCGCGTTCCCGAACTGCATGGCCTACAACATGGCCAAAGCCGCACTCGACATGATGATGAAGACCGCCGCCACGGAACTACTACCCGAAGGCATCCGCGTGAACGCCGTGTACCCCGGTTGGACCGACACCCCCGGCGAACGCAAATTCTTTGACGAAGCCACCATCAAGAAAGCTGCCAAGAACCTGCCGATGGGTCGGATGGCCACTGCAGAGGAGATCGCCGGTGGCGTGGCGTGGTTGTGCAGCGATGCCGCGGCGTACATGACCGGCAGCATCCTGCACCTCGACGGTGGGCTGTTCCTGCCGTGGTGGAGTAAACGCGGCAGCGGCGAGTTGTAGTCGGGAACTAGGGCTTGTGCCCTTCCGGAACTTGGGGTATCTCGGCGAACGACAGGAAGTACACCCGGTGGAGGAATCACCATGTCTAATGCACCAGCTCCCAAGAAGGGGATGGGGTTCTTCAAAGCCGTACTTGGTGGCGGGGTGGGCCTCGCCACAGGCGTCGTCGGCGTTTACGCCACGGCGATCGTCGATAAAGTGGCCAAACCACCTAAGCCATTAGCGAACTTCTCGATTGAGCCACCTCAAGGCCTGAACATCACCATCCAGAACCAGGCAAGCGGACAATCCGGCTGGTGGGACTTCGGCGACGGCACAGCCCTTGAACCGTTCAGCCCGGAAGAAAAAACAATAAGTCACACGTACAGTCGACCGGGCAACTTCAGTGTCAAGCTACAAGTCCGCAACTTCCTGAACGAAGAAAATGACCGCAGCGTGAGCATCGACGTCAGCACGCCATCGCCCAACAGTGCGGGTGGCCCGAGCATCGCCTCCATGACCGTGGAACCGATTGCCGGTACCGTGGCACCCGCCATGTTCCGTGTAAAGTGCGAGACGAAGAACGTCAAGCAGATCATGATGTTCAGCGGACTGGCCAGCCAGAAGCCGGAGATCGTGCCGACCAGCGGAACCTTCACGAAGGATGTGCTCTACGACTCTCCGGGTCGCTACGGCTTGCAACTGTTCGGTATGAACGGCGAAGCCGTGGACATGAAGTACAACATCGTCAGCGTCGAAGCCCCGCGACCGGGGGTCATCTCCGCGATTGCCCGCGTCAGCGACAGTGGCAGCCGAATGGAACGAAAAGTGGCCGTCGTCAACACCACCATCAAAGTACCGGAAAAGCCGAGCGGGGCGTTCGAGCGCGTGATCGTGCCGGAGTCGGGCTTCATGTTCAATGAAGTGAAACTCGAACCGGTGACTTCAAAGGCCGTCAAGAGCATGAAGGTGGACGTGGCCCTCGACAAGAAGAGCGCCAAAGTGACTGGCGAGTGGCAGGGTGATGTCCGCACCGCGGGTGGGTCGGACGTGATGGTGAAGCTCAACTGCACCCTCGAAAAGCCAGTGGCTATCACGCCCAGTACCCGCAACGTGGCCGGTCAACTCGTCTTCACTGGCGACATCTTCAAGAATGACCTCTTCAGCGGCCCACTGGAAGTCACGCTGCCGCTACCTGCACCAGCTAACGGCATGACGACGCTGAACCGGCAGGTGATTCTGGAACTGCACGAGATGGCACAGAAGGACATGGTTCTTCTGCCGGCGATGGATTTGACCAAGCCCACCGGCGAGACTGTTGTGAAACTCAGCAACGGCAGTGAACGCATCGTGCGCTGGGAACTGGATACCAAGGCGAACACGCTGAAGGTATCGACCCGTCCACAAGCCGGTGCTGGCCGCGTGGCCAGCCGGTAGGCGTCTCAAGCGAACGGCGCGGAGTACGCCCGCCGTGTCTTGCACTCCCCACTTTTGCCATATCCTTTGGGATGAACTCCCTTTTGTGAGGCACACCCGTGGTGGAACTTTTGCCGTTGCACCGGTTGCCGGTGGGTGTGGTATCCGATTGTTTTGCGCTGCTAGCCGAGTGTAGCACCCAGCACACCCGCGATGGCAAGCCGTTCGTTTCGGCCCGGTTTCAGGATCGCCTGCGGTCGGTGAACTGTGCCATCTGGGCCGATCATGCGCTGTTTGCCAAGGCACAAAAGCTAGACGTCGGTGGCTTCTACAAACTACGTGGTATGTTCGTCGAGCATCCGCGTTACGGCCCCACGGTTGAGCTGTTGCAACTGCGTGAGTTGCTGGATGCGGACAAAACGGAGGGGTTCCGCGAGGGGGATTTTTACGAGTGCAGTCGGTTCGATCCGGCGGAGATGTTCGCTGACCTCATGAACCTGACTCTGACCGAAATCAAGGACGAGGCCCTGCGTAAACTCGTGGTGCTGCTGTTCACTGACAATCGACTGTCGCTGTTGCGCATGCCCGCCACGGAGAAGCACTTCTACCCGTATGCCGGGGGCTGGCTGGAGCATGTTCGCAACGTGGCGCGCAATGTATTGCCGATGGTCGAGGCTTATGCCAAGCATCATCCGGAACTGGCCCCACCACTTAATCGGGATCTGATCCTCGCCGGGGCACTGCTGCACGACATCGGCCGGGTGCGCGAGTATCAACTGCCCGCTTCGCCGCTGCAACCGATGACCAAAACCGTGGAGGGTCAACTGTTCGGTCACATCGACCTAGCCCGCCGGATGATCCGCGAAGCGTCGGCCAGTGTGCCGGAGCTGAACCCCGAACTTTTGCAACTGCTCGATCATCTGGTTCACACGCATCTCACACTGCCGGAGTGGGGGTCGCCCCGGTTGCCTGCGATTCCGGAAGTCCTGATTCTGCACCACGTGGATGATCTGGATGCGAAGATGGAGATGTACACCCGGCACCTGCAACGTGACCTCGGGCCGGGGCCGATGACCGAGAGCGACCCGATTCTGCGGCGGATGTTGTTGAAGGCCCGGACGATTTAACTTCTTACGAGCCGCGAACGGAGCGTGAGCGAGCGCGAGAGAGTCGGTGATTTGTTCTAGTTCACAGATTGTAGAAGCTATTTCAAAACGGGGACTGGCACCTCGAAGACTCGGAGCCAGTCCCCGTTTTGAAATAGCTTCTAGTTTGGAGTTGTTAGTGGATACGCCCATGCGACTGGTGATGATGGGAACTGGTACGTTTGCCGAGCCGACGTTTCGCGCGTTGTTGGAAGCGGGCGAAAACGTGGTTGGCTGCGTGACACAGCCGGAACGCACGGGGGTGAAGGTGCGCAGCAGCACCCGGCAGACTGGCGAGGGGTTGGCCAACATCGCTCGTGCGGCGGGTCTCCCGGTGCTGCAACCGGAGAGCATCAACACACCCGAAGGCGTGGCGATGCTGCGTGAGTTGGCCCCGGACTTGTTAGTCGTGGCGGCGTATGGACAGATCTTGAAGCCGGATGTGATTGCGGTACCCACGCGTGGGGCCATCAATGTGCATGCATCGCTGTTGCCGAAGTACCGCGGGGCCAGCCCGATTGCCCACGCCTTGTTGCAGGGCGAAACCAGCACCGGGGTGACCATCATCCGCATTGCCGTGGGGCTGGACAGTGGCGACATGCTGGCCCAAGAGTCTGTGTTGATTGACCCCGATGAAACCACGGGGCAGCTGGAAGTGCGACTGGCGGTGCTGGGGGCGAAGTTAAATCTCGCAGTGGTCAAGCAGTTCCACAGCGGCCCGGTGAATGGCACCAAGCAAGACCCGGCACTGGTGACCAAGGCCCCGAAGTTCACCAAGGAACACGGGCTGATTGATTGGAACCGCACGGCCTTGGCGGTGAAGAATCACCTGCGTGCGATGCAGCCGTGGCCCACGGCGTACACGTTTTTGCAGCGCCCCGGCAAGGAGCCGATGCGGATCGTAATCTGTTCGGCGGTACCCAGTGACAAGGCACTGTCAGTGGGGGAACCTTTTACGGAAGCCGGGCGAATGTGGATCGGCTGCAACGGTGGCTCGCTGGAAGTGTTGGAACTTCAACCCGCCGGGAAGAAGCCGATGAAAGCGGCCGAGTTCCTGCGTGGCTATCCGATGGTAGCGGGGAGCCGGTTTGGGTGAACGGTGTGGCGTAAGCCCACTGTTTCTGCTTACTTGAAGAAGAAACAATGGACTCACGTCCGTCGCTCGCCAATCTGCTTAACGGCTCAGGAACAACGCCACGGCACCAGCGATGATAGCCACGAGTGCCCCACCCAGAACCCACGTCAAATAGCCCTTCGTGGCGTTGTCAATTCGCAGGAACAGGTAGCCAAGCAACACCACAAGGAATGTACCGCCGCCGAACAGGCCTACGGTGGCAATCCGGCTCTTCGCCCGTGCATCGCGGATCGATTCACTCGTCACGCGGGCATTGATGCTCACCCAGCCGCGGTCGGTTTCGATGCCCTTCGTCTGCCAGAGTTTGATCACTTCGTCCGGTGGGGTTTCAAAGTCCTTGCGCGTGATGCTGATCGCTTCTACGGGAATCACCAACCCGCCGAGCTTGTCCGTCAGGGCTTTTTGGGCTTCTTTCAAGGCATCGCGCTCTGCTTCGGCCATGTTGTCCTGGCGGTACGGCTTTATGCTTCGCGCACCGATGATCTGTATTTCGCTCGGGTACTCCACCACCTCGGGATCGATGATCTCGTCGTTCAGCGCCTGCATCGTGGTGAAGGTTTTGCGCTTGTCTTGATCGAGTTCGTTGCGGGCAGCACGCATGGCTCCATCGATCCCCGAGAGGCTCACTTGTTCAGTGAGGCCTTTCGGCTTCTTGATGTCCGCAAGTGTACGCTTGGCTGTTACGACTGGTTGCGGTTGCGACGTCTTCGACGAGCAACCCACCAGCGGCAACAGCCCCACCAGCAGGGTCAATGCCCAGAGCGGTGAACGATGTTGATGGAGTGAGTTCATGGTTGTGGTTCCTTCTTTTGGTGAACCGGCTGCGGGGGGGGGCGGGGGGGGGAGTAAACCCCGCCGCAC
>JBBRME010000248.1:0-6200 GCA_038230995.1 Gemmatales bacterium | reverse complement strand
TAGCCATCGCCCGTGGTGCCGCAACCGGGGAAGCTCAGCCCACCGGTGGTGATGAGCAGATGCGTGGCGTGAACTTGTCGGGTTGGCGTGCCGACAACGAAGCCGGAGTCGGTCTTGTCTACGGCCAACGCAGGTTCGTTCAAACACAATGTGGCCCCGCTACGGTTGAGTCGACGGAGTAGGGCTTGTTGAACATCAAGCGCGCGATCGCTGATCGGGAAGATTTTGCCGGTGTCTTCAATTTTGGTAGCCACGCCTTCGGCTTCAAAGAACTGCACGACATCTTGCGGACTGAAACTGGCCAAGGAACTGTGCAGGAACTTGCCGTTGGAACCGAAGGACTCGATGATGCCACGCTTATCGCAATCGTGCGTGATGTTGCAGCGCGTGCCGCCGGACATCAGGATCTTCACGCCTGCTTTCTTGCCCTTCTCCAGCAGCAGAACGCGCCGTCCACGTTCTGCTGCAAAGATGGCCGCGAACAGACCCGCCGCCCCGGCCCCGAGAATTACAACGTCGTAGCTAGAAGACTCCATTCCACCAGCATACGACGCCACAGCTCATCACAGCTTGCTAATGAGCGTGTTCAAGTTTTCCACCACTTGAATCAATCCGGATTTGATCTCGACAGTTGGGTGATCTTCGTTCGAATCGTTGTTGCCGAGTGGATCAAAGCCCGGCTCGTTTGGCTCGCCGCCATTCTGCTTCAGCCAGGTCACGAGACGCAGGATGGCATCGCCAAAGTACGGGCTGAACATGCGCGGGGGTTGTTCGGCTGGGCCGTTGGCGGACATCAAGCGGACGTGGCTGTTCAACCCCACGGCCACGGGGCTGGCATCGGTTTCAAAGATTGGCCCACCACTGCAACCGCCAGTGAGGTCGGAGTACATCGCGTAGTTCCGTGGGGTCTTCGTTCCTGCGGCGGGGTCTTCCTCGTCGTTGTAGTCGCCCACGCTTTCCCACAGCCGTTAGCCATTAAAGTCAAACGCTCTCGTTACTTCCGCCGGATAGCCAAGGCTCCGCAACTTGCCCTTGGGGATGGGTTGATTTATGGTGTAGCCAGCGATGCCGAGGGACTCTGGCAGCGGTTTGTCGAGGATGCAAGCGCCGATGTCGTACACGAGTTCTTCGCCGTTGCTCAGCGTGGTGTATTCCTTCAACGTGGTAATCTGCATGACGTTCCACGTGCCAAGGGGCGTTGCACCATCTTTGAACTGCGGGATGAACTGCACGTTGTTGTAGAAACGACGACGCCCGCGATCGTACACACAATGCCCGGCCGTCAGGATGCATTTCCTGCCCACGATCCAAGCTGACCCTTGATACGACGTATTCGTGCCGGACATCGACATGAACAACTTGCCGACCACGGAGTACGGATAAGTCAGCGTGTCTACAACGAGGTTGGTTTTTCGAGTTGGCGTCGAAGCATTCGCCGTGAACTGTCCAGGAATGACAGGGGCGACGGTCAACGCCTTGGCAGGAGTTGAACCGGCTTCCTCCGCGAGCCTTCGTGCGATCACCTCCTGTTCGGCCACAGTGATAATCGGCATGGGCACGGGCTTTGCCTGCTGGAGTTTGGCCGGGGACCAATAACTCTTTTGCTGGGCGACGGCCGATGCGGTGATCGGGGCAATGGATTCTTCGATGAGACCAAGGCTTTCAGCATTCATGTGTGTCTCCACTTTTTGATTTTGACTGGACAGAGAATTGACGAGTTGCCCGCAGGGCAGGTCGATCACGCCTGCAACGGAGCGTCACTCTCTAAGGTTGGAAGTGCTGTGCTGCAAATCGAAGTGAGCAGAAACACAGACATTACTGACATGGAAAGTTGAGCCAGACGTGCAGGTGGAACCGACTTAGTGATCGGCTGCGTCATCATCATCGTCGCTGTGGGGTTGAGTTTGCGCTTGCTTCACAATTACCTTGGGCATGGGAACCGGCTGCGCGATTGCCCAGATGGTTTCCATCGGCTCTTGTTGTTCACTCGGTATGGGTGGCAACAACCCGCTACTGACCACGCCGAGTTCATCGTCTGTCAGCACGCGATTCGGTTTCGTTGGGTGAGTCATGGAACAACCTCCTTGATCCAACACATCTTGTAACACCATCAACTCAACGGAATGTTCAACCCTGACACAGCGCGAAGATTGGCATGAAGAGCGTCGATTTCTGTCGGCGTCATCGCTGCCAGTGGTGGGCGAACCGGGCCGAGATCAAGACCTAGCAAACTCATGGAGGCTTTGCCTGCACGGATCGGCCCACCATGCTTCTCGATGACCCGCACGATCTGTACGCTCCGCCGTTGCAAGAGTGCCGCTTGTGCCAGATTCCCTTTGTCAAAAGCCTCCACAATTTGCAGATGCAACCGCGAGGTGTAGTTGAAGGTGCTGCCCACGGCCTTGCGAATGGCCAACGGCAACGTGGCCAGCAACATCTCCTCGACACCGAAGTAGACAGATGCCTTCACACCCGCTTCGCTGATGCACTCTTGCAGCACGATGGCGTTGATGTTGGTGTACTTGATGCCGCCGAAGTTCGGGATCTGTTGCAAACCAAGGCGAATCACATCCGCCGCACTGTGGTGCACGTTGGTGAGAGTCGGGATGTCATAATAAAGGAACGGTACCGGGGCACAGGCCTCGGCAATCGGGCGCAGGAAATCAACGAGATCAGTGACCTTCGCAGGCTTCACGAAGTGTGGGGCGATCGCGGCCACGCCACCGATGTTGAGCGACTTGGCATGGGCGGACAGTTCCATCGCCTCGCGTTGGCAGTTGTGCCCGACGTGGGCGATGATCTTCAATCGACCTGCCGACACCTTCACCCAGCGTTCCAGCACGGCCATGCGTTCAGCCGTGGTGAACGACAATCCCTCGCCGGTGGTGCCACACACGAACACTCCGGTGACGCCATTGTGCAGCAGGAACTCGCACTGCCGGTCGATCATCGAAAGACTAACGGAACCATCCGGGTAGCACGGCGTGTGCGGGGCGGCCACGATTTCAAAGGTGTTGTTCATGCTGATTACTTTACGGGAGGGAACGGCACCACGCACACCTGATTGAACACGCCGCCAGTGGCGTGTGTCAAGCGACGGATGAATGCGATCTTGCTGCCATCAGGGCTGAACACGCAGGCATCGGCCCGTGGGCTGCTCTCTTCATCGGCCCGGCGTTCTGTGACTCGCTTTGTTAATCCTGATGCAACATCCACAACACAGACGGAACGATCCATCACGAAAGCCACATGCTGACCGTCGGGATGCCAGGTGAACGCGGACGAGATGGAGTGTTGATTGCTCGTGATCTGCTTCGGATCGCCACCGTTCGGGCTGATGGTAAAGAGTTGCACGATGCCTTGCGGATCTTTCCGAAGATAGGCAATCGCTGATCCATCGGGTGAACAGCGCAGCCAGTGCCTTGGCCCTTGTAGGCCGGGATACTTCTGATGCGTGGTGAACGTGAGCCTTCTTTGGGTCACACCCTTTGGTGGTGCGGGGCGTTTGGTGGATGTGCCTTCGAGTGGGCCATCGCCGGGTTGGGTGAGGTCGTCCGGCAGGTCGCATACAAACACTTCGGGGATCGGCTGCCCGGCCACGTTGACGTGACCCTGAAACGCCAAAGCCCTGCGTTGTTGGGTACCATCGGCTTTGCGGTAACCATCAGTACCGATCCAGCCTTCTTCAAAGGCCTTGCTGATTTCATCGCTGCCCTCCTTGGGCAGATTCACTGTGCGCGTCACCAACACGCTGAAGTAGTCGCCGTCGTGATTCCATGGATTGGTCTTGGGTACGGCAACGGGCTTGGGAATGCTGACGGCCACGTTACGCTGGTTCACGTCGGCTTCGCCACGGAGGTTCGTGTTCGGCAGCAGTACATCGTCGTCGTACGTGAAACTGATCCAATCTTTGTGGCCGACATGTACATGACTGCCTCCACGCAAGGCTCCGGGTGTGAACGGGGCCAACAAGTTCCGGGCATCCAGCGAGTGCAGCACACCCGGCTTGTCGAACTCGACGATCACGCCACGACGTTTCGAGAACGCATAGCTGTACTCCGGCGTGGGGTTCTCCGGGCCAAGGATGAAGAAGACTTCTTTCATGCTTGGGCTCCACGTGGCCACGCCACACTTGGCCCCGTGCTGCGAGGTGTACAACAACTTGACTTCACCAGTTGTTGCGTGAACGGCCTGGATAGTGTCGCCATCGAACGGTGTGCCTTCTTTGTCCGATCGGGTATCGAAGACAATCCACTGGCTATCGGCACTCCAGGCATTTACGTTGGTGAGGTTGTGCCCCTCAGCTTCGGTGGTGAGGATGACGTGATCAAGGCTGGGCATCGGCGGCTTCCGCGTCAGAACTGCAATGAGGACGAGGGAGATCAACCCGAAGGCGAAACCTAGCAGTGTCAGTTTGCGTGATGAGGTCATGGGGAGTCTGGGAGCTTGATCGGGTGGGGATGAAACTTAGTTGCTCTTGAGTGTAGCCCGACGATTTTGCGCAAATCACGTGACCACTCAGGGTCGTCAATTGCCAACCTTGACATCGACTGCTTGTATGCCTGCTCCTTTTTGAGGAATTTGATGATTTGTTGATTTGCCCAGCGAGAAGCTTCTTCGCGCGAACAACCAGAGGGAGCAAACACGCCACGATCTCTTAGTAACTGCCAGACACTTCTTGGTAAAGTAGAATCCGATTGCGGAATGAAGAACAACGGAAGGATGTAATTACAGAGGTGTCCGGATGGGAACTGCATCATACTTTGCAGTATTTCGCTGTAGGCAAGCTCAAGAATACACCAGCCACGTGGACTATTGAGCATTGCATCCGTGATAAAGAACACGACGTGTCGGCTAAGCAGCAATTCACCTTTCAAGGCAGAACGCGAATCACGACCAATCGGGTAGTCTTCGATATCCAGAAACGACGTAACGGTATGCTGACTCAAGAAATCATACGCCGGACGAACAAGCCAGTCGTGATCTTCCCGGCTGTGCGAGAGAAATAGGTGGTACTCGCACTTAGGAAAGGAGCGAACGCTGAAAAACATGCGACTTACGAAGCCCAGGAGAACGCTGGTAGCGATGGGATTTTTTGTTCAACCACCATTGGTTGAAACGCAGCGACAAGCAGCTTTTCACCTAATGGTGTTAGTGAGTACGAAAGTACGCCACCTTCATGTTCGTTCAGCAAATCGTTTTCCACTAGTTGATCCAATACTCGCGCAGTATCTGTTTCCAAATAGGCATCGTGGAAAGAATACAGTTCTGCATGAAGTGTTGAAAAGGTGAGCCGTCTCCCAACTCGGTAGGTCATCTTTGATTGATCTTGAAATAGAAATGTGCGAAATACCTGACGAAAATAGTCTGGCAAATTCTCCCAATACTCTTTCAACTGCTGATCGGTTGGTTCTTTCATCGTTCGGCGCTCCCATAATCTCATCCGTAGTATACACCACCATCATCCTTTAGCCGAGACCCTTAGACCGATGGACGCAATCATCCTTGCTGCTGGCAAAGGCACCCGGTTACTTCCCTATACACAGGGCATTCCCAAGCCGCTACTGCCTGTGCAGGGCAGGCCGATTCTCGATTGGATTCTCGGGGCGTTGCCACCCGTCGAACGCGTTGTGGTGGTGGTCAATTACCTCAGTGAGCAGATCGAAGCGTACCTGAAAACGCAGAAGCACGTGAAGAACTTCAGCACCGCTCGGCAAGCGGTCCCTCGTGGCACTGGCGATGCATTGATGAGTTGCAAAGACGCGATCACATCGGACACCGTACTGGTGCTCAACGGCGATGATCTCATCGGCAAGGCCGACCTCGCCCGACTCGCAGCGGTGCCTGCCGGTATCCTCGTTCACGCGGTGGACAAGCCCGACGCCTTCGGCATCGTCTTCAAGAACCCGGATGGCACTCTGAAGCAGATTCAGGAAAAGCCCAAGGGACTGACCGCGCCGCAACTTGCCAACATCGGCGGGTACGTGTTCCCCAAAAGCGTGTTCGACCTGACGTTGCCGCTGTCGCCGCGTGGGGAATACGAGATCACCGACGCCGTGGCGATGCTGGCCGCGCAGGCTCCGTTTCACGTGGTGGAAAGCAAGTACTGGTTGCCGATTGGTGATATCGACCAGTGGTGTTGGAGCCAATTGAAGGACACCACGCCGGTACTATAAGCGTCTCACCGGGAGGTTCGCCCT
>JBBRME010000247.1:0-6346 GCA_038230995.1 Gemmatales bacterium | reverse complement strand
CGACCGCCGCCTTCGGGGTTCATTCCACATTGAATCGCAATGGCTTCCAGCAGCGTGGACTTGCCACTGCCGTTCTCGCCAACAAGGAACGTGATCTTTGGATGGAACGATAGTTTATGAAGGTGCCGCACCGCAGGCAGGTTGAACGGATAGACCGAGGCATCCTTCACCCGCTCCGGCAGTAACTCCAGATGCAAGAGATACGGCCTAGGTTGAGTTCTACGCTTGCGTGCCATGGCTTTCTGCTCGCGACTTCAAACAGTTCGGGCAGTACCACGGGGCCGGAACGTACACCGGCCGTGGGCTGCGCTTGCGACAAACGGCACAAAGGTACCGCTTGCCACGCGGTGCCGTCTTCGCCCGCAGCTGCTTCCCCGTAGAATCGTGTTTCTCACCCATGACACTACCCCTTAATCACACCAATCGGTCGCATGCGGGCGACCTTTCGGCTCAAGTTCGCTTCATGCACCACATCGACAACGTCGTCCACGAACTTGTAGGCCTTGGGTTGCTCCTCAGCCAAGCCGTTGCGGCTGCTGCACATGGCAATCACACCACGGGCTTCAAGTTCCTTATCGATCCGTCGACCCACCGCGTCCTTCATGGCAGCCGTCCGGCTCATCGCCCGACCTGCCCCGTGGCAGGTGCTACCGAAGGTGCGTTCCATGCTTCCTGCTGAACCGGCGAGTACCCAAGAAGCCCGACCCATGTCGCCAGGGATAATCACCGGCTGCCCGGTGAGTTGGAACTGCAACGGCAGCTCTGGGTGACCAGCAGGGAAGGCACGTGTTGCACCTTTGCGGTGCACCCACACCATCTTCTTCTTGCCGTCCACTGTGTGCTCTTCCAGCTTGGCAATGTTGTGTGCCACGTCGTACAGCAGCTCCATGCCCAGGTCTTCCCAGCTTCGGCCGAACACGTTCGCAAACACCTCGCGGGTTTGCTGCATGAGCAACTGCCGATTGCTAAAGCCGAAGTTGGCAGCCGCACGCATCGCGGCGATGTACTTCTTGCCTTCGGGGCTGTCCACCGGGGCACAGGCCAACTGACGATCCGGCAGCACGAAGCCGTACTTCTTCGGCGCATCGCGGAAGCTGGCCAACGCATCGTCACACACTTGGTAGCCCAGCCCGCGGCTACCGCTGTGAATCATCACGCAGACCTGGTTGTGTTCCAACCCGAACGCCTTGGCGGTGTCCGCATCGAACACGGAATCCACCACCTGCACTTCGAGGAAGTGGTTCCCGCTGCCCAGCGTTCCGCACTGGTCGCTGCCCCGACGCACGGCATGGTCGCTGACCATCTCCGGGTCGCCATCCGCGATGAATCCGTTGCCCTCGGTGTGCTCCAAGTCCCGTGGCACACCAAGGTCGCGGTTCACCACGTACCCCACTCCTTCACCCATGAGCTGGCGGGTTTCCTTGGGGTCGAACTTGTATTTGCCACTACGGCCCACCCCAGCAGGAATGGACTCGAACAATGCCTTGATGAGATCACGCAAGTGATACTTCACGTCGTCGAGGAACAGGTTGGTCTTCACCAATCTCACCCCGCAGTTGATGTCATAGCCGACCCCGCCGGGCGAGATCACGCCGCCTTCGTTCGGGTCGGTCGCGGCCACGCCGCCGATGCAGAACCCGTAACCCCAGTGGATGTCCGGCATTGCCAGACTTGCACCCTGGATACCAGGCAACGTGGCCACGTTGGCCACCTGATCCGGAGCTTGATCATTACGGATCGATTGAATCAACTTCTCGTTGGCAAAGATCAACCCATCCACTAGCATGTCCTTACGGAAGCTCTTGGGGATGCGAAAGCAACAGCTATCGACCTGTTCCAGTGGCCCGGCAAATGCACCCTTCATGTTCCAACTCCGTTAGATATCCACAATCACTTCTGCCAGCCAACCAGTGTCGGTCTGCTCCACCAGCATCTCGTGGTACGTAATCGCCTTCACTTCCCGACTTCGCAGGTGACGCTCGTCATCGAGCGGTTCACCCCAAGCCGTCGCTGTCAGCCCGTTGTCCGTCAGGTTCACCGTGAACTTGCCGAAGACGAGTTTCTCTTCGTCGGCTTCCAGCAACAACGCCCGCAGCCAATCGAACAGCAGATAGTCGATCTCGGTTCCAGTGATGCTGAACTGCCGTTCGAGGTTCGGTTGAATTGCCTCAACCCGTTCCACAATCGCCGCAAACAGGCACAACCCCGCTTGCTCGAAGAGTTCCGGCAGGGTGTTCGATTTGATGCGAAAGCCAAGGTCAGCGGTGTGTTCAAAGTGTTCGTACATTCGGCTTCTCCGTTCCCAGATGTTGACAGGAAGGAGAATCCAAGTCCAGCGATGTTCGGCTACTTCACCAACGGCAGAATCACTCGATCCACGTCGGCTTCGGTTTGTACCGCTGGCACGTTGGCGTGCAGTTCCCAACTCTCGACCAAGCTGGCCGTGCCACCGGGTTGCAGCGTCACCAGTTCGCCAACGGTTTCCATCTCCAGCATTTCCTGATAGCTGAAGGTTTGGTAGCGCGTACCGCGATCCGGGTACACCGCCCCTTCTCGGTAGTCGAACCGCTTCACGAACAGTGTGTTCGAGTTCAGGTAGCCAACCCAGCCCATGCGGTGGGCCAAGCCGATCTTGGTTGGGCCTTTGTTGACATCCTGTCGAAGGAAGATGTACTTGCTGCCGAAGGTCCAGCGGGTGTCGGCGAAGTCGAAGTACGGCCAGAGGATGAGTTCCTGATTCGGCCCATAGTCGTCCGGCGTGCGCGCGCTGCTGGGGTGGCCGGGGTGTGGGGCCTTCGGCGGCAGTGGGATGATCTCGATGCCACCAGCGGCCATGACAGTTGGCCCCCACGGTGCGAGGTCGGTTGGTGCGGTGCTGATGTTCTTCACCGTCAGAGTGACTTCCACTCGGGAGCTGTTCGGGTCGAGCTTCAGTGTCATGGTCTTCTGCACGCCGTACTCGGTCTCCGGCGGCGGGCTGAAGGTCACGCTCAGGTCGTCGTGCTTGGTGAATTGCACCGGGTTGTTGTCTGGATAGTACGTTCGGGTCAGGTCTTCGGGGGCCAGCCAGAAGCGGTGTCCACCGCGGATCTGCCACTCGGCCTCGCCGGTGCCACCCATCATCGAGTCGTAGTTCTTCATCACGTTGAAGCCACCGGGCGTGCTGTACGCAATCACCCGTGGGCCGACATCCAGCGTGACGATCAACTCGGCGTGGGCATTGGAAAGTTGGAGGTTGTTCTTCCAACCGCGATACGGGACGACTACAATCATGGGAGTTCCAGAATGCGAACCGGCGACGTGAGTCGCCGGGTGAATGAATCAAAAGAATCCGGTGACTTACGTCACTGGCTCGCCTTACTTATCTTTCTTCTCCTCGACGATCTCGATGCTCTTCTCGTCATTGATTTGGATTTGCAACTTGCCGCCGAACTCGCTGAGTTTGCCCTTGGCCTTGATCGTCTTGCCCTTGAAGGTGTCGAAGGTGGCCTTCTCGAACGGGCCGGTCATGGCCTTGGCATTCACCACCACAGTGAAGCAGTCGTCGCTCTTGAAGTCCTTGAGTGAGTTCAGCAGCACGCGTTTACCAGCACTCACGGCATTGCCACCGGCCACGGTAAACTGCACGGCCACTTCGTCACCCGACTTCATTTTGAGTGCGGCAGCCGGTGATATCACACCGTCAGGCAGCTTCACCTCAGGCATGTCAACTGGCTTGCCACCGCCTGCAACCTTGTCGCCCTTCTGTTGCAGCTTGCTCAGCGGCACTTTCGCCTGCGCCACCACTTCGCCGTCTTCACCCCGCAGTTGAATGCTGATGACCGGATCTTTCGCCGTCCAGTCGATTATCACTGTGCCGTAGTTGTTGCCCCACGGCATGGCAGCCACGCGTTGCTTGTTCACTTCAGGATCACGGTAGAAAGCCGAGCCTTGGTTCAGCCCGCTGCTGGTGATGTCGTAGAGCGGGTAGCCAGCCGACTTGAGATCGACGCTGATTTCGCCAAGGTGACGGTCGCCACTCAGCACCACCACACCGTTCGCCTTGGTGTCCTTGATCATCTTGTACAGCTTGGCCCGTTCGTTCGGCATCGTGGCCCACTTCTCGAACGGGTGATCGTCCGACACAAGTTGAATGCCGCTGCCAATGATCCGCACATCAGCCGGTTGCTTGAGTTGTTCTTCGAGCCAGGCCCACTGTTCTGCACCCAGGAAGCTGGCATCGGCTTCCGTGTTCACGAGGTAAGGGCGGATCGTGGTGCCTGGGATGATCTTGTCGCTCTTCTTCAGGGCCGTGCGGTGATAGCGCGTATCGATCAGGATCACTTGAACACGTTGGCCTTCAATGCCAAAGGTCTCTGCGTGATACACGCCTTTACGAGTGCGTCGTGGGCTATCCTTGGCCACGCCGAAGAAGTCGAGGAACTGCTTCTGTGCATCAACTTTGTGCACCCATTCCTCACCAGCATCATTATTGCCGTAGTCGTGGTCATCCCACATCGGCATGATGTAGCTAGCAGTTCGCAACGATTGAAAGGCCGGCACATTGGCCAGTTCCTTGTAGCACTGGGCCATCTTCTCGGGTGTGCTCGGCTTAAGCTTGGTTCTACCGTCGGTGGTTTCCAAATCTGCGTAGATGTTGTCGCCCAGCAGGATGCAAACGTCAGCTTTGTGGTCAGCCATCTTCTGCCAGATGGGGCAGGGCTTGTTTTGATCGGCACAGGAACCGAACACAATCTTCGACACAGCTTTCGGTGTCGGTACATCTGCTGCACAGGCCCAGGAACTGAAACTTAACAGCACGAACCAAGCAGCAAAGCGTTTCATCACGAAACCTCGGAGGCAGAATCAAGTGTTGTTGAACCGAAACCGACTGTATGCGGCAAGCGAAGAAGCGATGAATTCCGGAGTGGCCCAACCGAAAGGAACCTGCGGCTCGTCATTCTGTCCGATGGCAATGCTTATCCAGGAACTGCCCACCCCTCTTGAGAAGCATTGTACCGGATGTGAAGAATGAACATTGGACTGATATCGGCGCTGGCAGTACTGTCAGGGGGCAGAACGAGGCGTTTCGGAGCCGTTTTTGCACCGAAAGCGAGCCAAAGTGTCGCAAAACCGGTGTTCCGGTGCGATAAAACGTCGTTGCAGTGCTTGTACGAGCACGAAGCGTCAGCGAGTGGTGTTTTGGTGTTGAGGTGACCGGCATAACGTCCGTCTGCCGGTGATCTTGACGAGCACGACGCTTCAACGAGTGTGCGCCGACCATCGCAATGCTTTTCTGAGCCCGAAGCGTTAGCGAGTTGGTTTTCATCTTGCGAGCCGCGAACGAAGCGCAGCGAAAGAGAGCCGGGATTTCAGTCGTCACTTTGCTTCCGCTTGCGCTTCGGTTTTTCGTCTTTGATGCCAGCCGTCAGCGGATTGGCGAGTTTCTCGTACAGCGTGAACAAAAACTCCACCCTATCGCTATCGATCTTGAACGGCTTCTTGCGGTAACACTGCTCAACGGCCTTATCGAGTTCGTCGTGTGCTTTGCGCAGGTTGCTTGGCATGGTGTTGGGGTCGTACAAGTCGGCCAGGCTCGATGTTGGCCACACGGCTCGTGCATCCAACACCGCTTGAGCCTTGGCTTCTACCGTGGCCATCTGCTTGACCGTTGGTTGTTGCGGCCAGGGGTAGTTGTTGTAAACAAGTCCTGCAGAATAACGGTAGTCGGACTTGATCCGGCCACAAACTTGTCGAACCCAAGACATATGCATTGTCGAAGTAATAACACCGAAGTCATACTTTGTCGCAGATGGTACAATTAAGCAAAGATTGCTCGCTATTGTTGTCGGTTTTAAGAATCCAATTGGTATATATTTTCTCTTTTCAGACGATGCAGAAGGAATTATTAAATACTCTTTTTCAACGTGACTTACGAAAGCAAAGTTTGTAGGATCTGTAGCCAGATCATTTGTCGCAGCACGATCACTGGACAATCTAAACTCTTTAACCTTCTTTATCCTATCCATTACATACTTAGATTTTCTAAGCTCGTCTGGTGCGACATTTAGCAACCATAGGCAGTATCTGTCTAAGTTATTGATAAATTCTCTGGAGCCTAGAAATAGCCGAACCCATTGCTTTGCTGCTGGATATTCTTGTAACATTTCATCAACTTCACTTTTTTCCAATATTAAATTGCCACCGTCGATTGGCTGGTTGCCAAAATGAATTGTTGACACTTTGCACAACGGTTTGCTACGGTTCAGCACCACTACGTCCGGGCCCTCTACCAGATATGGGCTGATGTTCTTCGCTACGCTCGCCACCGGATTGATCGGGTCTTGTTCGTAATCGAAGATTCGTT
>JBBRME010000246.1:0-6359 GCA_038230995.1 Gemmatales bacterium | reverse complement strand
ATGGGTGCCGGTGAGTTGCGTTGCGGTGTGCTTTGTCTTGTTGTTCTTCACGTGGGTGGATGTCAGCCTCGGTGGCTACAGCGTGATGTCGCAAAGTGCTTGGAACACGATGGGCGGCACCGTGAATGCGGTTTGGCCAAGTGGCGAGGACTGGAAAGCCCTTGAGAAAACACTGGATGGGAAAGAAGACACTCGCAAGGAAGCCATACTTCGATCCGACGGATTCATGGTGCTCTACGTTCTTCTGTTGTTTGTGACACTGCCGTTGCTGATTCTGGATCGGGCCGTCACCACACTGGATGCTGCCACGTTGCCACAGTACCTGAAGTGGTTGCCCGGTGTGTGGAAGTATCGTGTCATGGCCCTGCTGGGGCTTCTGGTCGTGTTGCTTTTTGTGCTCACTTTCCAAGCCATGCAGGGCTTTGGTTTGGAGAAATCCCTCTACAAGAATGCCCAAGCGTCCTTCAAGACGGACCTGGAAAAGGCCACAAGTGAATCCGAGAAGAAAGCGACGTGGATCAATATCGGCCAGGAGGCAGGCAAATACCCGGCACACGAAACCGTTTGGGTCCGCGTAGCGATCTTCTTGCATCTCCTCGCGGTGTTAACATTGCTGTTGAGAGAGTGGTTAAGCCTTCGCGGGGATAAGCCGCTGCCGCGGATTGGTTTCTCTTGGTGAAGAAGTTCCCAGGCCTTTGGCCTGGGGTAGCTTGTTACGGGCCTTTGGCCCTAAGACTTTGAGGCCCAAAGGGCCGAGACAATTTAGCCTAGGTCGAAGGCCTAGGTGACAATGGAGCCTCGTCATGAACGTGCTGGAACAGGCCGACCCGGCGATTTATGGTGCTATCGTCGCCGAGCAGGAACGACAGAAATACGGCCTGGAGATGATCGCTTCGGAGAACTACGCAAGCAAAGCTGTGATGGCTGCTCAGGCCACGGTGCTCACGAACAAGTACGCCGAGGGCTACCCCGGCAAGCGTTACTACGGCGGCTGCGAACACGTGGACACGGTGGAAAGACTGGCCATCGACCGGGCCAAGGCGATCTTCGGGGCCGCCCACGCCAACGTACAACCGCACAGCGGTGCCCAAGCCAACATGGCCGTGTTTCTCGCTCAGCTTCAACCCGGCGACACCATCCTCGGCTTGGATCTGGCCCACGGCGGGCACCTCACCCACGGCATGAAGTTGAACTTCAGCGGTAAGTATTTCAACGTGGCCAGCTATGGCGTGACCAAAGAACATCAACGGATCGACTTCGATCAAGTGGTGTCCCAAGCCCGCGAACACAAACCCAAACTCATCATCGCGGGGGCCAGTGCTTACCCGCGACTGTACGACTTTGCCAAGTTCGGCGAGATCGCCCGTGAAGTGGGTGCCAAGCTGATGGTGGACATGGCCCACATCGCAGGATTAGTTGCTGCGAAGCTGCACCCGGATCCAGTGCCGCACGCCGAGTTCGTAACCACCACAACGCACAAGACCCTGCGCGGCCCACGCGGCGGTCTGATTCTTTGTCGAGAGGAATATGCCAAGGCTATCGACTCCGCCGTGTTCCCCGGCATTCAAGGTGGCCCACTCATGCACGTTGTGGCAGCTAAGGCCGTTGCGTTTGGCGAAGCACTGAAGCCCGACTTCATCACCTACCAGAAGCAAGTTCTTTCCAACGCGGTGTGCTTGGCGGATGAGCTCCAGCGGCTCGGTTTCCCGATTTCCTCCGGCGGTACTGAGAATCACCTGATGCTGGTGGACGTCTTTACGAAGGCGGGAATTGGTGGCAAGCAGGCCGAGCAGTCGCTCGACCGCGCAGGTATCACCGTCAACAAGAACATGATCCCGTTTGATCCACGCAAGCCCATGGATCCATCCGGTGTGCGTTTGGGTACGCCAGCCCTCACCACACGCGGGATGAAGGAAGCGGAGATGAAGCAGATCGCCGGGTGGATTACGGAAGTACTGCTCAAGCCGACCGACGAGGCAGTGCTGAAGCGAGTTCACGGAAGTGTTCACGACTTGTGCATGCAATTCCCGGTGCCTTCCGAAGTGCAGTAAATCCCAACGAAGCGAGATCATCGGTTGGTTGATGATTGCCATCCGCAACATCGCAACCGATAATGCGTTGATTCCTGCCGACGAGCCGATGTATGCCCATCGAGACTGCCTGCCCATACTGCAAAACCAAGTACCGACTCAAGGATGAGTTTGTCGGTAAGTCAGTGACTTGCCGAACGGAAGGCTGTCGAAAGACGTTCGTTGTCATGGGACAAGCGGTTGCAGCCGCGGCTCCGCCGACACGTACAAAAACCACGAAAATTGCTGCCGTTACTGCTCCTCCGCCATCCTTAGTCGATGCCGAGGCGTTGGCTGCAGAGTTGTTTAGTGAAGATTTCGAAGGCAAGAAACCGGTCGACAAACAGATCGATGTTGTTTGTGAAGTTTGCGCGCACAAGTGGCAGGAGTCCAACACAAAGATCGGCAAGACGGTACTGTGCCCAGAGTGCAAGAACCGGCAGAGAATACCCGAACCCAAGAAAAAATCCGCCGACTGGCGCGATGCCACGGGTGGGCGTCGGCTGATGGAAAAAGGCCCGGAGCTGCCGAAGGATCTGCAAGAACAGACGATGCAGCAAGTGAGCATCACCGCCTTGAATGAAGCTGGGGCGATTGAAGCTGCGGAGGTCGAATCACGCCCACTCAAGGATTACTTTATCTTCGGCGGGCTGGTGCTGGCAATCATCGCCGGGGTCACGTTCGGGGTAATGTACTTCCTGAAATCGAAGTCCGATGGTAACGAAGGCCAGTTGATGGCCGAGGCCAGTAAAGAAGTGGAAGCGATCAAGAACGATGGCCCGCTGCCAAAAGGTCAAGCAGCGCTCTGGCGCGCCGAGTTGCACCTGTCGCGATCCGAGTTTGAACTGAGAACAAGTACACCTGCCGGGCTGAAAGCCAGCATGAAAGCGATCAGCGAGGCCCGCAAAGAACTCGAAGCACTGCCTCCAGGTTTCGAGCGCGACTGGTTGTTTGCCGAGTTGCCAAGTCGAATCGTTGCGCTCGGCGGAAACGAAGAACAGGCGCAGGAAGGCGTTCGTTTGCGTTGGAGCCAGTCGAGTACGAAAGCACCACCGGTAGGAGCATCCATTGTGACGTTCGTGCAGAACGAACTTCGACAGATGCTCTCGGCCTTGCTTCGTGCGGGTGTCGGGTACGAATGGCGTGCGACTGTTGCACGGCGAATCAGCCGCGAACTCTCGAAGCTGGGTCAAGCCACGTTGTTGTTTGAAGTGCTTAAACAGGGTTTCAATGAAGACGAAATGCTTGATGTTGAGTCATCGGTATTGTTAACGGCTCAGTTGAATGGAGCGACAGAAGAGTCGATTCGCAAGATGCTGGACAACTACAAACAGCAACTCAAGGAACGCGGCACCAAGGAACGTAAAACGGCTTCATTGGCTCTGTTCGCACAAATGAATGTCACTGATGTCAAAGTGCCGATCTTCCCAATCAACCCTGGTGCGGTGGTTCTGTCTGAGTCTCGCCAAGCCTATGCACTATTGAATCTCGCCCAAGGCAAGATCGAAGAAGCGAAGACAATTGCCAACAGCCCTGGCCCGGTGTCTGAACGGCTGGACGCTCTTGGCCTGCTGGTGGAGTATGCCGAGCAACCGAAGATCTTCATCGAAGCAGCACTGGCTCTGAACCCGGACATCGATGTGCGCAGACGTTCCACCATGGCCCTCTTTCGATTGGCCAGGGCCGGCGCTGAGCAAGCCGATACACAAAGTGCAACAAAACTGGCCGAGAGCCTCACCGATGATGGTGCACGTGAACTAGCCCTTGGTCTCACCGCACGTGGTAAGTGGATGATCGGCAAAGTATTGCCATCCGCCTCAGAACTCCAGCGACCAGAAGATATCTCTAAGGCTCGCCTCGGTCATGCTGTGCGTTTGTTGAATTACGCCAGAGCCACCAGCCAAGTGATGAAACAATCCGAGGCAACCGAGGAATACGACCGCTGGAAAGCCGGTGAGCTACGTGGTTTCGGCTTAGCTGGATATGCGTTGGGATTGCAGGACTCGAAGTAGGTTGGCATTCTTGTTAGAGCAGTCGACATGAAGCTAGAGTAGGGGAAAAACCTGCTAGCCCGCAGCGCCAGCAAGGGCCACTGGGATCTATGGATGAGTGGCTTGGCCCTTACTAGCGCTGCGGGCTAGATCGGTTGGCGCAACTGCTCTAGTTCTGTGCAGATCGCTCTAGGACTTCGGGCACTCGCAAAGCCTCGTACCACCCTAGAAGATGGCATTCTGGATTTCCTGATTTCACCACTTTCAATCCACTTGGCTTAACAACTTCTATGCCCGACCCAAAATCAATCCAACCGAAGAAAAAAGCCACACGTAAGGCTGGCTTGGTTGGGCCGTTGTTTACTTGGGAGTTAGTACGTCTGGCGCGGCGCGGACAGGATAGCCTTGGGCGGTTCCTGCTGGCGATGGCACTGTTCTGTGTGCTGACCGTGTTCAGCATGATCTGGTTCCGGGGCATCACGGCAGCAGAGTTGTTCTTCGGTTCCGCACAAGCCATGTCGATCGCAGAGAGTGCAAACTTCGGCGAATGGTTCTCGATGACGTTTCTCTACGGTCAGTTGACGATCCTCTGTCTCCTCACGCCCGCCTACTCTGCCGGTGGCATCTCCGAAGAAAAAGACCGGAAGACCATGGTGTTCCTGCTCGTCAGCGAACTGACCGACCGCGAGATCGTCTTCGGTAAGTTCCTCGGTCGAACCGTCTTCCTGCTGGGTATCCTCTTCGCCGGTCTGCCGATCCTGGCAATGACTCAACTCCACGGCGGGGTCAGCCCGCGCTTCTTGTTGTTTGCGTACCTCGTTACGGCCACAACTGTCATCCTCGTGAGCGCCATCTCCGCTGCGGCGGCGTGCCAGGCACAGACGTATCGCGGTGGTTTGTTCCGTGCTTATTTTCTTATGGCAGTCGTTGTGCTGGCCGGTTGTGGCATCCCGTTTCTCAATCCGTTCCTGGTGATGAGCTACATCAAGAACGCGGAGATCGAGGGAAAGTACGTCATGCACTACTGGGGCTTCGGCTATGCCGCAGCTCAGCTTGTGCTCACGGGATGTGCTCTGTTGGTCGCGATTCGGGCCATTCGAAACCTGCGGGCCAAACTCGTGCGATCAACACCTAAGCCACCACCCTGGGTGCGAGAGCGTTACCGGGATGATGACCGCGAAAAAGCTTATCAGGATCGCCAGGAAAGCATCCGTCAGGATCGCGTTGCCAAGGAAAAAGCTGAGCGACAGCGACTCTATGCTCTCATGCAGCAAGCCGTGGTGCTCAAGGCCGATGTTGAACATCAAGAATCAACTGCAGTGGACGGCCTCCCGCGTCGGCTCAAAGCACGGCGCGTAACTCAAGTGGCCATGTTGCTGCCCGCCTTAACCAAGGCCGAAGTGATTGACGATGTGCCCATCGGTGACGAGAAACCGACCAAACGAGATTGGGGCACCGAAGGTAAAAAATCGAAGAACAAGTATCGCAACCCTGACTTGCACGCTGCCAAGGCGGTCAGTTGGAAACCGAAGATCGAATTGAATGATCCGTTCTTTTGGAAGGAAAAGTACTGCTCGGGGCAGACCCAAGGCGAAGACGACGAGAGCATCAAGGGAGTCACAAGGTTGCTGGCTGGTGTCAGTGCCGTGTTCGTGTTCTTGGCGGTGATGTTTGCCATCCTCACGTTCTCAACAGAATCACAATCCGGCTTCGAGACCTTACGCACCATCTTGTTACTTCTGGGCAGTGCTGGCTTCTTCGCTCAATTACTGCAAGTGGGCTTATCGGCCTGCGGCATGATCTGCCGAGAACGCCAACACCTAACGCTGGAATCGTTACTCACGATCCCGGAAGATCGCCGGGCGATGCTTTGGCCAAAGTGGCTGGTGAGTGCCACACGTGGCTTGTGGTTCTACCCTTCGGCCTTCGTGTTGATCCTGGCGTTTGCTATGAGCAAGGCACCCGTGGGTGCCTTGCCCGCCATCGTCTACTTCGCTGCGGCCATCCCTTTTTGCACGAGCTTTGGCCTGTGGTTGAGTACGCGCTGCCAGACCATCAACAAAGCTATTTTGTGGTACTTACCAACGGCCGGGGTGATCACGCTTGTTCCCCTTGCCATCGGCTCTTGGATTGGGGCCACTTCATGGCTCTGGTGGTGCGTCGCGCTGCAACTCTTCGCCGGGCTACTTGTTTTCGGTACTTGGTGGTTCTGGTGGCGCAGCGCCAAGGCCTTTGAACAAGAGACGATCCTGGGTGCCGGGCGGAAGTAGCTGTAGTAGATGTAGGGCGGTACGAGGCT
>JBBRME010000245.1:0-6365 GCA_038230995.1 Gemmatales bacterium | reverse complement strand
CAAACGCCATCGGTTTGCAGCTTGGGGCTGATGTTCACCGCCCCGGTGGTCATGACGTAGTCTTGATAACGGTCGTTCGACGCCGCAATTACGGGCGTTGGTTTGCCACTGAAACCGCTGAAAATCACGGCCATGGCCCCGAGGCCGAAACCCGCACACAGCAGAAGAAAACCCAAAGTAGTCCGCATGGCCCCACCCCTAACACTGGCGCACGAAAGCGGGGTATACCGTGCCGTAGGAACGTGTCTAGTGGAAATTGACCGATCAGGGATGAGTTTGCTTGATCCTTGACACTTCTGCCCAGCGTTGCGACATTATCCCTTCGTGCATGGCCCGTGCTTGATCGGTAGGAATTTCATGATTCGTTTTGCATGTCCCACGTGTAGTTCCACCTTTACCGTGGGCTTGGAAAAGGCCGGTAAGAGTGCCAAGTGCCCCAAATGCCAGACGGCGTTCTTGATTCCCGACGCCCCAGCAGAAGAAACATCGGTTTCTCCACCACCACCGCCGGTTGTTGTTCCTCCACCTCCACCACCGCCGGTCGATGATGGCACCGTAGAGATTGTGCCTTGCCCCAAGTGCGCTAACCGCTCGTTGGTCATGAAGGAGGACGTGAACAAGGACATCGAATGCCCGAACTGTCAAACGGTGTACAAGGCCACACGGGCCGATGCACCACCACCGCCAAGTACAAACAGCGGCACCGGAAAGAAAAGCAAACTCGCCGAGATCGGTAGTGGCAAAAAGAAAGAGGACGACGAGGATGAGGAGGAACGCCCCTCCAAGCGTAAGCGTCGCCGAGATGAAGACGATGACGACGATGATCGGCCTGCACGCCGACGAAGCAGTAGCCGTCGCCGAGATGAAGACGACGAGGACGATGAGGACGATCGACCTTCAAAACGGCGCAGCAGTCGGCGACGTGATGAAGATGATGACGATGACTATGAAGCTCGCCCTAAACGAAGAGGCAGCCGCGGCGGTCAATCCCGGGATGGCAAACCTGTATTGGTTGTGATCATGGCAGTGTTAGAGTTTATTAACGCAGCAGGTATGATCACATGCGGTGTGGTTTCAATTGCCGCTGGCTCTGTTGTTGCGAGTTTTTTCGCGGGTGCATCAGAACGTTTGCCGAGCAATTCAAACGCATCTGCGGGATTTATGGGAATTGGTGCGATTGGGACTGGGCTCTGCATGGGTATCGGGTTGATTTGTCTTCTGTGGGGAGCATTGAACATCTTTGGAGGTGTAGGGCTGCTAAAGATGAAACGCTACGGCAACATTATCACTTGGATACTTTCAATCTTATCACTGATGTCGGGCCTGCTATTTGGATATGTGACGATCGGGGGTTACAGCTCAATGCAAGCAGGGACCGGCACTCTCTATCAACTCGCTTTTGGTGTGGTTGGAATCATCGCCATGGTGAAGCACAACGACGAGTTTGAGTGACATCGCGTAGTCAGCAATGTCGGAAGTGTGTGTAGCACGAACAAAGTCCAAGCGTGCCAAATCAGCTCGCAAGGACTTTGTTTGTGCTTACAGAACCTTTACTTTCCAGCGACGACCATCTTCTTCGACTCGTTGTGCAACTCGTGGACGATGGGTGGCTTCACCGTTGGCACAATGAGTGACGAATCGCGCGGGATGCCGCTCGTGGCTCCCGGCATGATACCCGGCACCACGGTGTTCATCACGGGTATGCTACCAGGCTTGCTCACGACGCTCGGTGGGCTAGCTTGTGGATAAGTCGGCATGGGGATTCCAGCACCGCCACCAGGGCAGTTCGCACAGGGCGTGGCCACAGGTGCGTCGTAAATCGGGCCGGTGATCATTACTGGTGCTTCAGCATAACCGCCACCCACTGGGGCACCGGCGTACGGCACGCCAAGCAGCGGACGATTGAAGATTGGCGTGAAGCAGGCGGCAGTACCAACCACTGCATTGTGAACACGGGGGAAGACCACCGGGCGGTTGTAGCAGCAGCCAACAATCACTTGCGTGCCGAGGAGCACGAGGCCTACAAAGGCCAGTTGTCGAAGACGAGTCATGGGGGGAACCTCCAAATTCCAGAAAACCGCGAGAGGCTCTCGCGTCCGATCCATCGGATGTCATCGGGGTTCCTTCCCGCGAAGAGTTCAAGCACCAAACGCTTTGGCAGCCCGCTCCTCGTGAGCAAGTATGCCTGCCATGTGAAGCCTTGCAAGCGTGGCAATTGGGGAATTGTTCATTGTGGCCCGAATCTGCGGTAAGTCGTCCGACTACGGGTACGAATAGGGTTGTGTGGTTCAGAAACGTCGTACGTGTTGACTGCCCTTCAACGAATTCCACAGCACTGAAAACACGAGCCAAAGCATTCTCGATAAAAAAGTTCAAGTTACCGGAGCTCTCGATGCCCACCCCTGACCCCTACGCTGTTCTCGGTGTCACATCTGATGCAACCGATGCCATCATCCGAACGGCGTTCCTCAAGCTCACGGTACAGTTCACTCCGGAACACAACCCCATCGAGTTCGCTCGCATTCGCACGGCCTACGAAACCATTCGCACGCTGTACGATCGAGCAAAGTTCGCCCTGTATGTTGAGCCGGTGAACGATAGTCTCGATCTTTTGGCGGAAGCCGCGTTGAAAGCCGAAGGGCGACCCCGGCCCACTCTGGAACAACTTCTGGCGACATTTCGTAAGGACACGGTATGACCGCTGAACAGATCGATGACATCCTCTCGCGCTTTCGCCAGTACCTCACCGATGTTGTCGAATCCCCACAGCCCGAGACACCACTTGCTACTTTCGACCTCGCTACGGTCGTTGCACAGTTCACGGCCCTGCGGCACGATGTGAACCTGCAAACCAAGGCAACCCGGCAAGCACTTGAATCAGTCGCGGCCCCAACTGCTACGCCACCGTCGGAAGTGCTGCCCTTGTTGAAAGCCGTCATGGACATCGCCGAGCAACTTCGCACGGCCCATCAACAAGTGGAAAAGACCAGCGTCAGCTTGCAGGCTTCGGCGTCGGAAGTAGCAACGCCTGTAGGCTTCTTTGGTCGGCTTTTGGGCAAGGTGCCCACTACGAAACCCGTCGTCGACGCACGCCTCGGTAGCTTGGCCGATGGTTACGCCATGAGCCTACGGCGGATTGATGCCACGCTCCCGCAGTTCGGCTTGGAACAGATCCAATGCGTTGGGGAAACCTTTGACCCGGAGTTGATGGAAGTCTTGGAGCTGGTGCCGAACACATCACACCGTAAAGGTGTAGTCGTGGAGGAAGTCCGCCGAGGCTACCGCCGAGGGAGTAGTGTTATCCGCTTTGCCCAGGTGAAAGTGGCCGGGTAATCTCAAGGTCACCATTACTGCATGGTGATGCCAAGACGGAGGTACTGATTGGCGAGTTCCGCACAAGCTTCCGCGGTGTCCGCAGTCAGGGTAACGTGGCCCACCTTGCGCTTTGGCTTGGCTTCTTTGCCATACCAGTGCAGATGGGCGTTGGGGATCTTCAACACTTCATCAACGCTCGGCTTCACGCCAATTAGGTTGAACAACACACTATGACCCACAGCGTGGGTGCTACCAAGCGGTAGGCCGCAGACTGCCCTCACGTGATTCTCGAACTGACTGCAAGCTGCTCCTTCAATCGTCCAGTGCCCGGAGTTGTGCACACGAGGGGCCATTTCGTTCACCAATAACTGCGGCCCATCCTGGAACCACTCCATCGCCAGCACACCGACATAATTCAATTCGTCCATCACCATTTTGGCGAAGTCCGCAGCACGCTCGTGCAACTCCTCGCGGCCATGCGGTGCCGGGGCGATACTGCGATAGAGCATCCCTTCGCGGTGCTCATTCTCGACCAATGGATAACAGGCAAACGCACCATCGCGCCCGCGCACACTCAGCAGCGACACTTCCCGGTCAAACTGCACAAAGCCTTCAAGGATGAGTGGACGACCGCCCAACAATGTCCATGCTTGTTCCGCCTGCTCTGTGGTACGGAGCACCGCTTGGCCCTTGCCGTCGTACCCGAAGCGGCGAGTCTTCAACACCGCTGGCAGGCCGATGGATTGAATCGCCTGATCGTACTCCGCACGAGTCTCTACCGCTGCAAAGGGCGGCGTTGGAATTCCAAGCGATTGAAAGAACAGCTTTTCGGTCAGCCGATCCTGGCTGACCTCCAGCGCTCGGCTTGATGGAAACAATTGCTTGCGTTCCGCCAGCCAGCGGGCACTTTCCACCGGTACGTTTTCAAACTCATAGGTGATGACATCACTGACTTGTGCGAGTTGATACAGCGCCTGGAGGTCGTCGAACTCCCCACGAATGTGCTGTGCTACGTCCGCTGCGCAGGGGTTGGCCACGGGATCAAGCACGGTACAGCGATAGCCGAGGTTGTGAGCGGCGAGGGCCATCATGCGACCAAGCTGACCGCCACCGAGGATGCCGAGATTCATGATGGATGTTTTACAAACAGAAGTGTTACGCCATCCAAAAGCGGACGAGTTCTTTGCGAAGGAACCGCCAAAGCCCCTCAGCGGAGTTCCAGCTCTTGGCGGCTTTGATGTGTTGTCCACGCAGTTTGCGGGCCGCGCCTTCCGCGAGCTTGCCCATCAATTGAAGTGGCGTGTCGATCGTGACCAGCAACTTGTACAGGAACAAGGCGAAGCGTCGTTCCCCGGCTTTATGGAAGTATCGCACATACCCGATGGCAACATTCGGTGCGGCAAAACCAACGTTGGCCCGGCTGCTCACGCGTCCATGATGCAGGACTTCCACTTCGCTGGTGTAGATGACATCGCCATATTTTGCCACTTGCGTGGAGAGGTCGAGGTCTTCAGCACCAAAACGGTATTGCTCGTCCCACTGGCCCACAGCTTGAAACACTTGGCTGGGCAATAACACTGCAGCACCCATCAGCACATCGACAGTTCGGGTGCCATGTTCATGGAAGGTATCGCGGCGGTATTGGTAATAAGCCTGGCGGAACAGCCCCGTCCAACGCAACACACTGATACGGTGTAGCAGTGCGGCAACTGTGGGCTTACTGCGATACGAAATTTGTACTTCGCCCGTCGATCCTCTTAGTTTTGGGCCAAGCATCCCTAAGTTCGGCATGCCGTCGGCAAGCTCCACTAAGCGAAGCAAGGTGTACGGTTCAAGCTCGGTGTCGTTGTTCAAAAAAAAGAAATACGCGCCGGTGGCGAGAGCTGCAGCCTGATTGTTTGCTCGGCTGAAACCAAGGTTCTCCGCGTTGCGGATGAGTTTGACATCATGGAATTCGCGGGCCACCATGTCGGCGGCACCGTCGCTACTGCCGTTATCGGCAATGATCACCTCAAAAGGTACGCCCTGTGGAAGATCGTAGAGCGATTGCAAGCAAAGCCGAAGCAAATCAATGCAGTTCCAATTGGCAATACATACTGATACGGCCACGGTACCGACCAGGCAGGTCGGACGAGATTCGATGGTGACCGTAGGCGATACATCCAATGCAAGCATGTAGCGTAGCTCTTGCGACACTCCCTGTCTCAAAGAGAGGTTAGCATTCATCCATGAAAAATGTCAACTGGAGACCGCGACTACTGCTCAGCTCAGATTTCTTCGCTCAATCTGCTTGATGGTTCTGATATGAGATTGTTTCTTGCTTCTCGATACACTTGACATCATGAGCGAAATCGACGCCCAAGCCCCGTTTCTGCGCACGCTGGCCCCGCTGTTGCGTGGACTTGAAACCCAGTTGCGAGGCTGGCTCGACACCCGCAAGCGCTACCCTGTTGGCACGATCCAACGCGCGGAGATCGAAGGTCTTACCGTTGACCTGCAGCGCAAGGCCGAGGCGCTCGATGTTGAACGACCCCTGCTGGTGGTCATGCTCATGGGTGGCACTGGCGTCGGAAAGAGCACGTTAATGAACGCCTTGGCTGGTGCGACGGTGGCCCAAGCCAGTTTCACCCGCCCCACCACCCGCGACCCCGTGGTGTACCTGCACAACACATTGAAACCAGATCGGCTTGACCCTGTCCTTCGGCTCTGTCGCTTCGCCCAGCACGACCGCGACACACTGATGCACAAAGTGATTGTTGATACTCCCGACGTGGATAGCAACGACCTTGCTAACCGCGAGAAGCTCATCGAATTGTTGCCCGTGGCCGATGTGGTGCTGTTTGTGGGTAGTCAGGAAAAGTACCACGACCAACTCGTGTGGGATTTGTTCAAACAACAGCGGCAGCGCCGGGCCTTCGCCTTCGTGCTGAACAAGTGGGATCGCTGCGTTGATGCCGAGGCGGGGATGCGACCGGACGAAGACCTGCTGCGTGACCTGAAAGCCGAGGGGTTCGAGAATCCGAAACTCTTCCGCACCACGGCCCAGCGCT
>JBBRME010000244.1:0-6387 GCA_038230995.1 Gemmatales bacterium | reverse complement strand
TAGTCCTAAGAAGTGATGGGAGTGGCGCCGGCCTGCGTGAGCAGCAGGAGTGTTTTGAATTTGACTCCTGCTGCTCACGCAGGCAGGCTCAATGAAGACGAATAAAAGACAGCGACCTACGCTAATACATTCGTAAAGTCCGCCTTCCGAAGGACACGTTTCATCAACCCGGCGAGCACTTTGCCTGGGCCAATCTCGTAGAACTTTTCGATGCCCGCAGCCAACAACCCGCGTTGCGTGGCTTCCCACTGAACCGGTGATAACACCTGCCGAACGAGAAGACTACGAATCTCCTCGGCATCGGTGTGTGGTAACCCATCAACGTTCGACCACACCGGGATTCGCGGCGAAACGATCTTCACCTTGGCCAATGCATCGGCAAGTACACTGTCGGCAGGCTTCATCAAGTTCGTGTGAAAAGCACCAGCGACTGCTAGACGGGCGGTGCGGAAGTTCTTCGATTCAGCCAAAGAACACAAAGCGTCAACGCTCGCCGCCGAGCCAGACACCACCGTGTTGCCGGGGCAAAGCAAGTTGGCAATTTCCAGCGTACCAGTACCACGGGCATCCGCCACGAGTGGTTCCACTTCCGCAGCTTCCAAACCCAGCACGGCCACCATTCCACCTGCTGTGGCTTCGGCGGCGGCTTGCATCGCCTCGCCACGGGCCTTGACCACATGTACGGCATCTTCGAAGGACAGGGCTTCAGCAAACACCAGTGCGGTGTACTCACCAAGGCTCAGCCCGGCTGTGTCGGTTACGGAATCGAACGCGAGCGGTACCGAGTTGCGGAGTGTTTCCAAGGAAGCGAGGCTAGTCACGAAAATCGCGGGCTGGCTGACGGCGGTGGTGTTGAGTTTCTCTACCGGGCCGTTCAGGCACATGTCCAACAAGTCATAACCCAGGATAGCCGAAGCACGGTCGAAAAGGGTCTTGGCGGCTGGCGATGTGGTCGTGATGTCACGACCCATGCCGAGGTGTTGGGCACCTTGGCCGGGGAACAGGAACGCGGTTTTCATGTCGGTGTTTGGTTCGGTGGAAGGGGATTATTCTTCGTCGCCAAGAGTAGGTAGAGTTGCCAGTTCCTCAACGATCTTCTCGTTCAGTTTCACGCGGGTCTCTTGTGCCGCGACGTTGAGGGCGTTGGAAATGGCCCGTTCATCGGACGAACCGTGACAAATGATGCAGCAGCCATCCACACCCAGCAACGGTGCCCCACCGGTACTGCTGTGATGGAACTTGGCCATCAGCTTCTTGAGGAGTTGGCCACCAAGGTCTTTATCTGCCTGCAAGTTGTCAACGATGCCCTGTTTCACAACACCCACTAGGAACTCAAACAAACCTTCCGCATGTTTCAGGATCACGTTGCCAACGAAGCCATCAGTGACGATCACATCGACGGTTCCACGGTGAACATCACGCCCCTCGACGTTACCGATGAAACGATCCGCGAAAGGGCTGTTGCGAAAGAGTTCATAAGCCTTTTGTACCAGTTCGTGGCCTTTGCCTTCTTCTTCGCCGACGTTCATCAGGCCGATGCGTGGCTTCTCAATGTTCAACATTGTCTTGGCAAAGACGCTACCCATCACGCCGTAATGCAACAGATGCGATGGTTTGGGGTAGATGTTGGCCCCAACATCCAGCACGACGCATTTACCAGTGGTAGTTGGCATGACTGCGGCAATACCGGGCTTGCGGATGCCCTTCAAAAATCGTCGGCTGAACACACCAGCACCAACAACAGCCCCGGTATTCCCTGCGCTCACAAGGCCATCAACTTTTTTAGTAGCAAGCAATTGCCAGGATCGCAAAATCGAGTTGTCAGGCTTCTTCCTCATCGCCTCGACAGGTTTATCATTCATCTCCACGGTTTCAGTACAGTGGAAAACTTCGAGCCTGTCTTTCGGGTAGCTTCCAACATTTGCCAACAATGGGTCAAGCTGGGCTTGATCGCCCACTAGAACCACGGTCAAGTCTGGAGACGCACCTAGAGCAGCAATTGCCCCAAGCACGCTAGGCTTAACGCCGTGATCACCACCCATGGCATCAAGGGCAATCCGCATGGCTGATTATGTCCCTTCCGTGGCATCCGATTTCACAACGAGTGCATCGCGACCTTGATAGGAGCCGCAGGCCGCACAAATGCGGTGAGGCAGCACGGCTTCATTGCATTTGGCACAATACTGGATTCCCTTGGGCGTCACACGATGGTGGCTCCGACGGTGACCCTTTTTGGATTTCGACGTCCGTCGCTTCGGTACGGCCATGACGCTCTCAACACATGAAGTGGTAGTGGACAAGGAAAAAGGAATGATAAGGCACACCGTGGAACTGTCAAGGAAACGGCGTGCGAAGGAACGGGCGCGAACCAAAAGTGATGTTGTCACGTCGTTGAATCGACACTAGTATTCGCATTGCCAAAGCGATGCCGCCTTAGCTCATTTGGTAGAGCGATGCTTTCGTAAAGCATAGGTGCCGGGTTCGAGTCCCGGAGGTGGCTTTCTTGATTCACTTCGCATATCGAATTCCTCACATTTTCAATCAGCAAATACCTGGTGGGAACAGTATTCTCTAAAGGCTGATTGACTGTTTTGTGGCAGACCAACTCGAATAAGGTCGGTGCCTGATGGATGCAGCACAAAAGTCTGAACCATCAGGGGATCGAGCCTGATGCGAAGTCTACTTGCAGAAGCCTTCGGTACGTTCTGCCTTGTCTTTGCAGGCACTGGGGCAATCATCATCAACGATGTCTCCGGTGGGTCTATCACGCATCTTGGAGTTGCGTTGACTTTCGGCTTGATCGTACTGGCGATGATCCAGACCTTGGGCGAAACTTCAGGTTGTCACTTGAACCCTGCTGTCACAATCGCCTTTGCCTTGGCTCGTCGCTTTCCACGAAAAAATGTGGCCCTTTATATCTTGGCTCAGTGCTTGGGGGCGATCACGGCAAGTGTTTTACTGCGATGCCTATTCCCTGAACATGCGTCGTTGGGTGCAACCAAACCGGCTGGCTCTGCACTACAATCGTGGGTGCTCGAATTCGTATTGTCCATGATGTTGATGGTGGTGATTTTGAGCGTGTCTGCCGGGTCTAAGGAAAAAGGCTTGCTCGCTGGCATTTCGATTGGTGCCGTGATTGCCTTGGAGGCCTTGTTTGCAGGGCCGATCTGTGGGGCGTCGATGAACCCTGCCCGCTCGCTAGCCCCGGCTCTTTTGAGCGGGCACCTTCAAGAACTTTGGATTTATCTCACCGCACCTGTACTGGGTACACTTTTTGGTGTCGGCGTCTGTGCCGTGATTCACAAACCGGGCGAGTGCTGCCGACCCGAAACACCCTGAAGTCCAGAACCAACAAATGTTGTCCAAGAGAGATCCACCATGAACATTGCTAGCTTCCTCAACGACTTGGATCGTAGCCCCGATGCGACGATGCATCTGATGCTGCCTACTGGCGAATTTGTGCCCGCCCATTTCCATGTAACCGAAGTTGGGCGAGTTCAGAAAGACTTCATGGACTGTGGTGGAACGATTCGTTCATCGACAACATGCGTCTTGCAAGTCTGGGTGGCCGACGATAGCGATCATCGTCTGATCACATCGAATTTAGCCAAGATCATCCGCCTTGCCGCCAAAATCCTGAAAACGACAGACCTGCCTGTAGAAGTTGAATACGAACACGGCTTGATATCGCAGTTTCCGTTGGCAGCGGTTGAGGTAACACCAGCTGGTCTCCTGCTCCATCTCGGTTCAAAACACACCGATTGCCTGGCACAAAGCCAATGCGGGGTTCCGACCAGCGACGCGGCCTGCTGCACGACTGCGGGTTGCTGCTAGGGCGGTTCCCACCCCGTTAGCCGGACGCGCAAGCGACGGCCCAACCACCCCGATCGTTAGCCGGACGCACAAGCGACGGCCCAACCACTCTGATCGTTAGCGCCAGCCCCGTCGCTTGCGCGTCCGGCTAACAAAATCCTCTCATTCAATACTTGCAAAAAGATGCAACAGAATGCCTGCAAAAACTATTCTGTTCGTGTGTGTTGAAAACTCGAATCGCAGCCAGATGGCTGAGGCGTTTGCACGAATGCATGGTGGCGATACGATTGTCGCTGCGAGTGCCGGGTCTCGCCCTTCCGGAGTGGTGAACCCACGTGCCATTCAGTTCATGAAGGAAGTGGGATACGACCTCACACAACACAACTCGAAGTCGATCGATGAATTCAATAGCAAGCCAGTTACCGTAGCTGTGACGATGGGCTGCGGCGATGAATGCCCACTGGTGCGTGCCGAACGTCGGGAAGACTGGCAAATCCCCGACCCCAAGAACATGCCCGACGAAAAGTATCGGGAAGTACGTGACTTGATCGAGCAGAAGGTCAAGTCACTGATTGCTAGCGTGATTCCTTCGTCTGAATCCGAACCCGCATCCTCTGGCCAATGACCAAGTCCTGATCCGTTTCGAGTTCCACAACACACTCAACAGTTCGGACGTCGTTGATCTCGCCCGGATCAAGAATGATCGTCCGCCGGTTCGCCACCCATCGCGAAACCGATTTCACCTGCCCCTTCCACTTAGGGCTATCAAGTCGGCTCTCGTCCTCAGCCATCACGCTTTTGCCGACCTTCACTTTGCCCAAGAACTCTTGATCAACTTCCGCACGAATCACGAGCTTGCCAGCTGGTGCGAACACGATGCTCGGCATGTACCCACCCGGCAGAAGCACGCCACCCTTGTTGGCTTGCAGTCGAAGTATTCGCCCGTCGCTGGGTGCCCGAATGGTGCAGTCGTCCACGCCACGGTTGGCCAGGTCCAGGTCCGCCTTGGTGGCTTTCAACTTTGCTTCGGCAGCCTGAACCAGCAAGTCCGGCTGCTTCTCAGCCAACATTTTCTTAAGTTCCTTAAGCTGGATCTCTTCAGCTTTGTGGAGTTCCTTGAGTTGATCAATCACGGCTTGCAGCCCCGCGATTTCGGCTTCGCCAGGTTTGTTTAAGCCCGACAAGGCTTTTCGGACTTCGAGGTTCTTATCCGCCGCACGCATTTGAGCGAGAATGGAATTCGACATGGCTTGGCGAACTTCGATCGTCTGCGGGAACCGGGCAGCTTCATTCACGGCCCGTTGCTTTTCGAGCTGTGCCCCAATGTCGGCAGCCTCGGCTTGCTTCTTCCGGTGCATGGCCAGACTGTCATCAAGTTTTACCAGCACTTGATCGGCTTTGACCTCCGCATTTTCTTCCACCAGGATGTCGGTTACGCGCCCGGCCATCGCTGGCTCCAGCGAGATCACCATCTTGGGCGCATCCACGCGCCCGATGCAGATCACATCGAGCTCGTCCATCGTTTTGAGTGGTGTCGGCTCCACCTTGGGGCGGTTGAAGTACCACGCCGCGAACGCGATCGGGCCGACGAGCAACAGTGCCGCCGCGATAGTGAAGACCTTCGGTGCTTTCTTCGGTTCCGCCATCAGTTGCAAATCCTTATCAGTGCTATTAGCGAATGTTGTGGGCGGGATCAACGCCTTGGAAGGAACGCAGAGCCAATAAACCCGATAGCAAGGCCATGACCAAGGTCACAACCCCGGAAATCAAGATCACTCCGGGGTGCTGGGTCACTTGTGTCCCAACCATGTTTGCGGCTTCGCTCATGAAATAAGTCACTGGCGTTGCCACAATCAATCCAAAGAAACCCACCCAGAGCGATTGTGCCACCACTGTGAATTGCAATCGCCAGGAAGGGATGCCCATCGCCCGCAGAGTTGCGAACTCTCGCTGGCTTGCGGCGACAGCTGCGTAAAGAGTTTGACTCGTGACGACCGCACCGACAATTAAGCCCAAGATGGCCGTGAAGCCAACAGCAACACCGGCTTTGGTCGTGAACAGCCAGTGCATACGGCTTCGGAATGAGAATTCCTCGTCAGTGAAGGAACTCATCTGCTGGTAGCGTCGCAAGCTGGCAGCCACCGTTCTTGCTGTCTCTTCGTTTTTGCATTTTGCAAGAATGTAGGTGCTTTCGTCCTTCAAATGTTTCAGCAGAGCACGTGCGGTTTCGATGGAACAAAACACATACGGCCCACCCAAACTGCGATAGCCTTTGGTGAAACCGACAACGCGGATGCGTTTGCCAAACACCTCAGCTTGATCGCCGATACTCTGGACACCCAATCGGCCGATCTCGGCTTCATCAACGATCACAGTCCAAGGCTCACTGATCTTCGAGAGCAGCTCCGGATCCTTCCGCAGAAACTCAACGGCACCTAAAGATTCCGGATGAACCCGACACCCGATCACCGTTATCACTTCCGGAGTACTTGGAGCACCAGTAGTGCTGCGTGTCCACAAACTAAACCCCAGCATGGATGACTCAACACGTTCAACACCCGGCTCGGCTTGAAC
>JBBRME010000243.1:0-6402 GCA_038230995.1 Gemmatales bacterium | reverse complement strand
GGTGGCAGGCAAGTTCATCGGTGCGGCCCTCTTCTACAAGATGATGTGGCTGCCCACGCTGCTGTATGTGCCAGTGTTGTTGAACATGAGCTGGAACGGCGGCCAGCCGACGTTTGGCCTCGATCCACTTACCGCCGTGGGTACTTACCTCGGCCTGCTGCTGATCGGCAACATGTTCCTCGCCATCGGCCTGTTCATTAGCAGTCTGGTGAAGAACCAACTGGTGGCGGCGATGATCTCGCTGGGTGCGATGTTGGTGTTCCTGGCGCCAAGTGCCGTGTTACCGATGCTGGATGAAAACAGCCAACTGGCCGGGGTGCTGCGGTACATCAGCGTGGCGGATCACGTGAAGAACGACTTCGCCCGCGGGATCTTCGACACCCGGCACATTGTGCTGTACCTGAGCGTGACGCTGTGCTTCCTGTACCTCACGGTGCGAAGTTTGGAAGCAAGACGATTGAATGCTTAGTGCCTTCTTTCACCTCGCCCCCGTTGACGGGGAGAGGTCGCCTTTGGAAGGGCGAGGCTCCTGCCGAGCCACAACTACGGCTCACCAGGAGGTTCGCCCTCCCAAAAAAGAATTCAACAGGACGAGAGCGACCCCAATGAAATCTGATGCACGACGAGCGACGCGAGCAGGTACGGTTTTTCGGATGGTGCTGCGCACGCTGGGCATCCTCGCGGCACTCTCAACGGTGGCCGGGGCATGCCTCGTACAGACCGAAGTGCCGGAACTGCTTGGTGTGCGTTCGCTGCGTGATCTGCAAGCCACGTCATTGCATGTATTGGCTGGCAGTGCTGGCAAGTTGGCGGAAGTTGGCTTGTGGATGATGGTGGTTGGAGTTGCGATATTGATATTGTGGGCTGTGGTTGAACTCATCAGTGGGTTGATGCTGGTGGCTGGGCGAAAGACGGCAGCCGGGCTGGGCAACACGGTGCAAGTGGTGCTGGCCGTGACCTTGCTGGTGGTGGTGAATGCCGTGGCCTACCAGTGGTACTGGCGGGAGGACTGCACGCGGGACAAACGCTTCAGCATGGATCGCAGCTTGATCGACAGCCTCAAACAACTTGACCCAAACACCCCGACCACGGTGGTGGTGCTGCAAATGGGCAAGACCTCAGCACTCGACCCGGCAAGCAAGCCCGATGCGATGAGCACTGCTGCACAAACCAAGATCACCGAGAAAGTGCTCGACCTGATTGATGAACTGCGCCAGAACCGCGAGGTGGGCAGCCGCTTCGATGTGCATGTGCTGAACAGTTCGGATGAAACATTCGCTGAGCAGTTGAAGAAGATCGCCCCGGATGTGGATGGCCACGCCAACACCTTGCGACAAGCCGTGGAAGGGGCCAACGAGAACAGCATCTTCTTCGCTGCCAACAACCGTGTGCGACGGATGCCGTTCAGCCAGTTCTATCTGCTCGACAAAGTTGCATCGGGTGAGCAAGCCAACCTCGTGCTGCATCCGCAGGGGAAGGATCGCTTTGTGCGGGCACTGGTGGGCTTGGAGACTCGTAAACCGAAGGTCGCCCTGGCGGTGATTCACCCACTGTTGGCCAGCCGCAACAAGGCCGATGATTACACCTCGCTGGGCCTTCGCAAGACACTCGAAGAAGCCGGGTTCGACGTGACCGACATCATCCTGAAAAAATGGAGCGGGCCGAACGGTCCGAATGGCCCACCGGCGGCGGCGTTCAGTTTTGAGGAGACCGAGTTCAGCAAGGTGGAAGGCACCTTCAACATGAACAGCCTGCTGGCCATGAACCGCGAGCAAGCCGTGGCCATCATGAAGCAGGAGCGAGACCGCCTCGCCAAAGCCCCACTTGCAACAGTGGACAAAGAACTGAGCCGAGCCTACGGCCAGCCGATCAAAACCGAAGCCGACCGCGCCGATGTGTTGAAGAACCTGATCGATTTCTCGATTGATGTGCGCACCAATGAACTCAACCAGTACCGGGCCGCACGAGACAAAGCTAAGCCGGACTACGAACGACTCCTCGCCAACGACCGCATGATGGAAGCCCGGCGGAACACCAACGTGAAGCAGAAGTTCGCCGCCGCCGTGGCCGACTGCGACTTGCTGATTTTGCCCCGGCACACGGTGATGGACGTGGTTCGCGGTGGGGCGATTCCGCCGATGCTCTACAGCCTCACCAATGAACAAGCCGATGTGGCACGGGACTTCATCACGGCGGGTAAGCCGGTGCTGTTCGGCTTTGGCCCCACCAACGTGGAGGGTCGCCGTGGGGCACCCGAGTACGTTCCGGATGAAGTCGATCAACTGCTGGCCCGCTTCGGTGTGGAGTTGGGTACACAGACGATCCTCTCGGATGCTGAAGCCCAGCAGATGGGTGAACGCCGGGGCGATGATGAACAACTGCAAGGCGACCCCACGTTCGCGGAACTCAAAGTTCCCAAGTCAAGCAATCACCCGATTGCTTTGGGTTACACGCAGTGGCTGCGCTCGCTCGGTAACACGGTCGAACTGCACAAGGGTGGTAGCCGACCTGTTCAATTGGCGAAGTGGGTGAAACAGCCAACCAGCACCACGGTGCTGGAAACCAGCACCGATACCTGGAACGAATCGAAGCCGTTTTCGGATCAGAACACCATCCCCACATACGATCCGCCCAAGCCAAGTGACCCCAAGAAGGGCACGCGCGAGGAAGAACACCGTGGGCCATTTGCCGTGGGCGTGGCACTCGAAGCCCGTGTACCCGCCGAGTGGAGAGATCCTAAAGCTGCCGGACCATTCGCAGCCAGTGTGCTGGGTGGAGTTGGCATCGCGGGGCCGGGCTTGCCGATGGGCCTCAGCTTGGCAGCACTCACGCCGGATACCTTCAAGCCGGAAGCGAACCCGCGTACCGTGCGCCTCGCCGTTTTCGGCCACGGTGGTTTGTTTGTGGGGAACAAATTGGAACCAGCACAGGAAGCGTTGCTGCTGAGCACGGTGAACTGGCAACTCCGCCGCGACGACGCCTTGCCCAAGGCCGAAGCGACGGACTGGAACTTCCCGCGTGTCAGCATGACACCGCAACAGAAAAGTTATTGGGGCCTCGTGGCCTTCCCCGGCTTGCCGCTGCTCATGGCCGTGCTGGGCTTGTTCATGTGGATGGTACGTCGGCCGAGGTAGGGTGTTTCTTTCCACCTCGCCCCGCTTGCGGGGAGAGGTCGATTGGAGCGAAGCGAACAATCGGGTGAGGGGTCTTGCTGAAACAGTTCAACCCCCTCACCCGGCCTGACGGCCACCCTCTCCCCGGCGACCGGGGCGAGGGAGTTAAAAACCCGGCAGTTGACACTGCCGGTTCACAAAATATCTGACGCGGGAACCGCTTGCTATGCTTCGCATCCTCTCGATCTTCTGCTTAGTGCTGCTGGTGGCCGCCGGTGCCGCGTTCCTGTTCTTCCAAGCACCATTGATGAAGACATTGGGCTTGGGTAGCACCGCGCCGCAAGCCAGCGACTCCGTCACCATCCTGGCTTCGCTGGAAAAGGCCAACATCAGCAAGCTGGAACTCAAGCGGGCCGGGCAGGCCGACACCCTCACGCTGATGCGTGCCGAGAACGGCCAATGGAGCCAACCGGGTGGCTGGCCGGTGCGGAACACCGATGCCACCGAGTTGCTCACGAGCCTGCAGAATCTACGCAGCCGCTTTCAACCGGAAACGATTGGCGATGACGTCAAGCAGTTTGGCTTCGCCGACGAGCAACAGCCCAGCACGGTGAGCCTGACCACCAGTGACAAGACGGTGTCACTCAAGTTTGGCCTCGCGGAACAAGGCACGGCCTACGTGCGGATCGACGGGCAACCGGTGGCCCTCCGCATCGCCCCGGATGTATTGGCCCTGGTGAACCGCCCCTACGAAGACTACCGCCGCAAACAACTCTTCCCGGACATCATCCGCACCAAGCTGACCGGTGAAGGCTCGACCACGGTGAGCATGACGGCCCTACCGGGCAACGCCGTGCAGCAGATCACCGCTACCGGGCCGGACGGTAGCTACACGTTGAAACGCGTGGCCAACAACCCCGCCCCGCGCCGCGATCCGGACTTTCCCGGTGCCGAACCGACCATGTTTGTTGCGGCACTGGCCGATGCGTGGGAGTGGCAAGCGACGTTGACGCCAACTCAGCGAGATCGGGTCGACCCAACCAAACTCCGTGCGATTCTCGCGGCCCTGCCGGGGCTGTTTGTCGAAGGCTTCGTGGGGACCACGAAGGACGGCCAACCACTGACCGACATCATCACCAAACTTGACAAACCGGAGCGTGTGCTTACGGTCATCGTCAGCGGAACGCCGCGCACCCTGCGCATCGGTGGTGTGTCTCGCTCCATCACAACGAAGGTCGCCGCACCGGCTCCACCGCAAAGCCCGTTCCCCATGCCTCCGCAGATGATCGAGAAGAAGGAAGACTTCCACTACGCCAAGTTTGAGAACAACCCGCTGGTGTTTGAAGTGAAGGCAGATGCCTTTGTGGATCTCTTCGCCAAGCCGGACGAGGTGCGTGATGCCACCCTGGCACGCTTTAGTACGGAGGAAGCCACCACGCTGACCATCCAGCAACCCAAGGCCACCCCGCTGGTGCTGACCAAACGCAAAGGCAACCTGAACGCCGAGCGTGATGAGGACAAGCAAGACCGCTGGTACGTTGGCGACCGGCTCGCCGAAGCCACGAAGGTCACGGAACTGCTGGAAGGTTTGGCCAAGCTCGACGCCAAGACCCCGGCGGATCGGCTCGACGATGTGAAGCCCGACACGTTGAAGGAGTACACCAAGTACGACGGCTTCCGCGTGACCGTGGAAGCCACGGCCAAGGTGATCGAAGGCGATACCCCGCAGCCCACACGAAAGTACGCATACCTGTTTCAAGCACGCGACACCGGCAAGAAAAAACTGGCCGTGAGCCTGGATGGTTGGCCTGGCACCAAGTTGGTGGACGATGCCATCGTGACCCTCGCGGAGCGCGGGCCACTGGCGTACCGCAGCCGCAAGCTGTTCGACACGGCGGAGCTTCAACTGGCCACCATCGATGTAAAGAACACCGATGTGACGAAGGACTTCCAACTCAACAAGGCCGCAACGGGTTGGTCGCTCATCGGCCCGCTCCTTCCGACCGACACCGTCAAGGCTGGTCAACTGGCCAGCGAAGTGCTGGGCCTGCAAGCCACGGACTTCGTGGACGACGCCCCGACACCGGAGAAACTCAAGACGGAATTCGGCTTGGAGAAGCCACGCCAAACCATCCTCCTTGGTTTCAGCAATGCCCAACCGCTGACGTTGCAGATCGGCTCGCCCCGCCTCGGCAAAGGCGACACCCACGCCCGGCTGGGCAACGGTGGAGTGTTCTTGCTGAATACGGCGACGATTGAGAAGTTGGAAAAAGGCCCGCTCGAACTGCTTGCGCTCGATCTGTGGACCACCACACCGCAGCAGATTTCGTCCGTCGAGATCACCCGTGGAACCGAGACGTACACCCTGAAGAACGCAGCGAACATCTGGAACATCGCCGGGCCGTTCGATGCGACAGCAAGCATCTTCGATCTGCTGCCGGTGCTCGATCAACTCGCCATCCTCAACACCACGAAGTACGACTCCCGCACCGTGGATGCCCTGAAGCACGGCTTCGACAAGCCGACCCTGCAAGCGAAGGTCACCTTCGGCACGCCCCCCGTCACCCGCACCTTGCTGGTGGGCAAGGCCACCGGCGACATGGAAGGCACCCGTTTTGCCCGCATCAGCGATGGGCCGAATCAGTCGGTGTTCTTGCTCAGTGGTGCGGTGCTGAGTGCCCTGGATCGCCCGGCGCTGGGTTGGCTGGATCGTGGATTGCTCAAGCTCGACCCGGCGAAGATCACCAAGATCGAACGTAAGGGCACTGCTGCTTACACCGTGAACTTCGATGACAAAACCAAGGCCTGGAAGGCCGAGGGGTTTGAGATTGATCCGGTGCTTGTGGGTAACCTTGCCCTGACTGCCAGCCCGTTGAACATCGTCAATATTGCGGCCTATGGCCCGGCCACCAAGTGGGTCGACTACGGGTTGGACAAGAATGACAACGCATTGACACTGACCGTGAAGGACGACCCCAAGCCGCACACCATCGTCTTCGGCAAGGAACTGCCGACCGGCGAGCGCTATGTGCGCGTAGACGATGGCCCGGCGGTCGGCGTCATCAGTGGCTCGGCCTCCGCAACGCTGGCCCGTGGCAAATTAGACGTAGCGGATCGATCTGTGCTCAAGTTCGATCCATCGCAGTTGGTGTCGCTTCAACGCAAGATGGGCAAGGACGAGTTTGAACTGGCCAGTGGCACCGGGTGGGACGTGCTCAAGCCCGCCAAGTTCAAGGCCGACAGCCTGACAGTGGACGACCTTGCCGATGCCCTCGGCAAGCTCCGGGCG
>JBBRME010000242.1:0-6412 GCA_038230995.1 Gemmatales bacterium | reverse complement strand
TTACGATCAGCCCGTCCTTGCTTTCTTCAAACTCGGCACCAAGGAAGCCGGAGGTTTTCACGTTGAAGTTCGGCTTGATGCCCATCATCCCGGCGAGTGTTTTCATCACTGGCCCGAGCATATCCATACCACCCTGGCTGTTGGATTTGGTACTGCTCCCCTTTGGCGCCACGAGCGCCGGTGGGGTGAAGTCCTTCAGCGGCACAAAGGTGAGCTTGTCAGCAGTGAAGTCGTAGGTGATCCGGAATCGGGCCAACATCTCGTACCCAATCACGCCGTGCAGTTCGACCCCGGCAATGCCCATACTGTTCATACCATCGAGTTGAAACAGGTCCGCCACGCGGCAACGGGCTTTGTCCACGCTCAGGCCGCCTTCGATCTCGAAGGTCTTGAACTCGGCCCAGCCGTTCTTGTCTTCTTCCAAGCCCGCTTTCTTGGCCACGGCCTTGGTGATGAACACCGCAGGTGCGCCAGTATCGAGAATGAAGTTGAACGGCCCTTTACCGTTGAGCTTCAGCCGCACATGGATGTGTTTGGTGTCAGTGAGTTTGTAAGGTATGGCGACTCCTTCGGGCGTTTTCGCGTCCTTCGGTTTGTCGTCGGCCAGTGCCGGGGCCGCAAGGAGTGCGGCTAGGAAGATGAACCTCAAGGAGTCTCTCCAATGGTTGTGAGTACTCCAATGATACCCCGGATGGTTTCACTGGCCCGGAAAGCATGGAGAAGTCTTTAAAGAGTGTTGCTTGCAATCATCTGCTCGCTGGCCTGCCAAAGGATGGAACTCACCGCTGCACCAAGGTTGGCATCGCACAGGGTGCGTGGGTTATTCGTTCGCACGCAATCGAGGAAGTGCAGCCACATCGCTTCGGTGTCGTTCTTCGGTGGATTGGAACTCACGAACTCACCCTTGGGCAGTTCGCTTTCCAGTCGTGGCGGTAGTTTTGTGCCAGAACCATCCGCGATGCGATGGTAGCCCCCCTTCACGAACTTGATGGTGCCGGTGCGCCCACGGATCAACTCCTCCATTGGGTAGGCATTGGTGGTAGCAGCCGTGAGCATCAGCTGTGCGCCAGGGGCAAACTCCGCGAGGATCGTAGCCACATCTGGAACGCTGCGGCCATCTTGTTCCACATACAAGCCACCGGAGGCCAGCACCCGTCGCGGTTGGCGAAGTCCGGTGACGGCCAACAGGCGTGTTAATGGGCCAGCGAGAAGGTCCGTGATCGGGCCGCCGGAGAACTGTTGCTCGCAACGCCACTGGGCGAAGGTTCGCGCGTCGAATCCTTTTGGCTCCTCAGTATTCAGGAGGCCGGTGCCCAGCCACATTTTCCAATCCACCGTGCGTGGGTTCATCTGCTGTGCAATGCGGTAGAACCGCCACTGCCCACGTTCATCGTTACGGAACACCCCGGTACTGAGGTGGCTCACTGCACCGATCTGTCCACTGGCGATGGCCTGCTGGGCCATGCTGTAAACAGGGTCGGCCAGTTGCTGCACCCCGACGCACAGCACCCGCTTCGATTCTGTCGCAGCTTCTTGTACAGCCACGGCTTCTGCCGTGGTGCGGGTCATCGGTTTCTCGACGTACACATCTTTGCCTGCGGCAAAGGCATCCAGAGTTTGCTTGGCGTGCCAGTGATCCGGTGTGCTGATGCACACTGCGTGAATGTCCTTCAGATCCAGTAGTCGACGATAATCCTTGGTCACTCGGTTGCGGTCGGCTGGGTTTAGCCCGCACTTCTTCGCTGCTGGGTACAAGCCCTGGCTGTAGTGCCGGGTGGTGGTGCTGCCAGCGAAGGTTTGCTGGTAGTCGTCTTCAAGTCCATCCCAGACATCGCACACGGCCATCGGAGTCACGCCGCGATTCTCTTGAGCGAAGCGGACAATCACATTGAGATGTGCCTGAGCACGCCCCCCACAGCCGATGAAGCCAACGTTCACGCGTGTATTGCTACCGACGACGTCGGCGTAACTAGCCGCAGAAAGAGCCAGCGTGCCGCCTGCGGCTTGTAGAAAACGACGGCGGTCCACTGGCTTGGGTTGAGTTTCGCTCATGATCTCTTCGAGAAGCGGTGGGCAGGCTTTGTTCCCATATTCTACCCCGGATGCGCTGTCTGTCATACTTACTTCTTCAAACACCACAATGTCTCGGCCCCGCGGATGTACAGCATTCCATTCGCAGCAGCGGGGGATGCAAACACAGCTTCGCCCAGTGGTGCCCCGCTGGTTTTCTCCAACGCTGTTGGCGTGGCCTTGAAACTGGCACAGACTCCGTCTTCACCGATCACCAGAAGTTGATCACCCAAAAGAATTGGTGAGGCACTCACACCCTTGGCCAGCAGGCGATCGCTCCAAGCCATTTTTCCTGTTGCAACGTTCATGCACCCGGCGATACCGTCGTCACTGACCCAGTAAGCATGATCCTTCACCACCACAGCACCGGGTACATACGGTGTGCCCTTTTTCGTATCCCAATCGAGCTTCGGTGTACCTGTCGCTGTTGGTTGAATGCACACCATGTACCGCCCGGTGCCACCCTCGCCGGTGTACAGCAGGATGTGGCCATCCGCATCCACCGGTTGACCGATCGCCCGTAACGGTTTACCATCGGGCCACTTCAACTTGTATTCCCAATTTGCTTTGCCAGTGAGTGGGTTGTAGGCGGTGAGTGCTGTAGTGCTGCCGACGACGAGTTCCTTGGTGTCCTTACCTGTGGGTCGCAGAAACGGCACGGTGTAGCTGGCACGGTGGCCATCTCGCTTTGTTGTCCATTTGAGGTCGCCGGTCTTGGCATGAAATGCCATCAACTCGGCTTTCTTGTCTTGATCGAAATTGACGATGACCAGGCCATCGGTCGTCATCGGTGAGTGCCCGGCTCCGTGTTCGCTGGCGAATTTACCAAGTGGTTTGTTCCACAACTCCGTGCCTTTGAAGTCGTAAGCCAGAAGATTCAAGCCTTCGCCATCCCAGCACACCATGAAGATTCGTTCGCCATCGCTGCACGGCGTGCTGCTGGCCATGTTGTTCTTCTTGTGGAACTTGCCCGGCTTGATGTCGATACCCTTGCTCCACTCGACATCGCCTTTTGCCGCATTGATGCAGACCAGCGAAATTCCAGAGCCATCCTTCTTTGCCACCTGCAGAAACACTCGATCCTTCACCACGATGGGGCTGCCGTGACCGATGCCGGGAAGTGTGACCTTCCAGGCAAGGTTCTTGGTCGTATCGAACGGTACGGCGTACTCACCCTCGGCATGGCCGGTGCCATTCTCACCACGGAAGCGTGTCCAATCAGCGGCATGGAGTGAAGGAAACGCGGCGAGCAAAACGAGCAGAGCAATCGTTGGCTTCATCGGTGGGATCTCGGTAGTTCAACAAAAGTGTACCAAACTGAACGGATCGAGTGGGAATCGTCGTCAATTTCAAGAGTCGAAACTGCCGGTTTTAACGATGACGAAGGCTGCGTGCTGGGAAAGTCTCTCGCCAACGCCGGGCCGGTCGGGTACGTTCATGATGGAGTGTCCCATCGCCGATGATTTCGGAACGCAAGATGAGGTGTTCAATGCGCGCACTGGCCGCTGGATGGATATTGGCCGCAGGTACGGCTGTATTGGCCCAAAAGCCAGCCGACTTCGTGGAGAAAGCCAAGCAGGCCCAAGCCGTGGCCGAGGCGACGGCGGAGGCAGAAGTTGCGGAGACAATCAAGAACGCCAAGAAATTGTCCGCCACTTTTCCCGATAAAGCCCTGCGCGACCTCAAAGCGTTGAGCTTGAAGCTCGACACACAAGCAGGCCTCAGCAACACCAAACGCGAAACACTTCTGGCCACGGTGAAGAACGCCAGCACCACGATCGCTGGTGGCACACCCACCACGACGACCAGGAAGACCGACCTCAGCCCCGAAGTCATTGCCCGCATCGAGAAGAGCCGCAAGGTGGTGGATGCCGCCAGCGCCGAAACGAAGGACGTGCAAACCCGGATCGACGACATCCACAAGGATGTCGAAGCTGGGCGCGACCGCGAAGCCAAGGCCAAAGTAGCGGACTTGGTGAAGCTGTACCCGAACAACCCGGTGGCTGTGGAAGTCGGTTTGCAAACGAACTTCCGCGATGGCGTACTGGCAGCCCGTGATATCTCCCGCCGCTCCGCCGAGGGCTTCCGCCTCGCCATGAACTCGGTGCAGGAATCGGCCATTCCCACCGCGGGCGACATGACCTTCCCCAAAGATTGGAAGGAAAAGATGGAGCGTCGGCGTTTGATGAACGCCCCGAAGCTCACCGCGCAAGAGAAGAAGCTGGTTGAGAGCTTGAACACGCCGATCAAGACCGAGCTGCGCAACGCCCCGTTTGAGGAAGCCATCCAGAACTTCTCCTCGACGATCGATCAGAAGATCTTCCTCGACAAGAAGAGCCTCGAAGACAAAGGCATTGACCTGCGTTCCACGGTGAACGTACCTGGTGGCGTGACCGCCCGCAGTGCCCTGCGTGTGATGCTCCAGCAACAGGGGCTTACGTACATCATCCGCGACAACATCATCCAGGTGGTGTCGATCGAGGAAGCCAGCAAGGTGCTGGTCACCCGCGCTTACGATGTGCGTGACCTTGTGGGCGGTGGCGGGCCGTTCAACACGCTCACGGTGTGGGGGCCATACGCCGACGCCCAGCAGACGTACACCAACGCCCAATTACTGGCCGAAGCTATCCAGAAAAGCGTCGATCCCAACTGCTGGAAGGAAACTGGCAAAGGGGCAGCCACCGTCACCTTCCACTACCCGACGATGACGTTGATTGTGCGGGCACCCAGCGAAGTGCACGCCGAGCTTTACGACAAAATGAACCCACCAGTGAAGTAATAGCCGTGACAAAGGGGTGCAATCCTCAAGCCAGTCTCATTGTGTCTTGCGTCTCGCGTGTTTTCACACCCCCCTCCACGAGACACACGAGACGCACGAGACGCAACTGACCTATCAAATGGTCATTCTGGCGAGGTGCCTTTGGTCACGTTCCATAGATGACCGACCCCGCAGCCCCGTTAGCCGGACGCGCATGCGACGGCAACCACCCCGACGTCGGAGCCAGCCCCCGTCGCTTGCGCGTCCGGCTAACATGGTGCTCTCATTAGCTATCCGCTGGTTGGTTTTGATGCCGGAGGCATCGCAGCGTGTAGCCGGTGGTTGAGAGCAGCGACACCTCCGGTCACGTCTCAAAAAAACCCGACCCCGTAGGTGGTCGAAGATCTGCGATCCCGTCGGGATCGTTTCTCTTTCGAACTGCTTCCGTGGGTGTCGCTCGCTCCGCTCGCTCAACCCACGGCTACACGCTGCAATCCCTTCGGGATAAATACCCTGACGACATCGAATAACCCTAAACGAGTGAATTCACTGGGTCTTGATGCCGAAGGTTCCGGATACTACACGGAACAGCAATGGGACGACTGATCCGATTCGGTGATTCGAACTCGGATGAGACAGAATCATTGCAGGTGATCGACGGAGTTGTTCTGTCGAATGACACATTCGCCACCGGAGGGCGATGGGGTGGTTGAAGTCGCCTGGGTTCTCGGCTGGTACGCACTCGACCCGACACTTTCGGTAGGGCTATCCGACAAATTCGCATTCTGGCGAGTTGTACCTGACTACCTCCGCGGCTTCGAGCCGCTGGTGCTGTATAACACGATCTGGCAACCTGAGGATGCCGTCGTCGCAAGCGGCACCATCTTGGCCATACGGCACCCAGAGTTGGGCGAAGTACGCAAAGTTGAAACTCGTGGCCTCGATTACACGATTACGCTCGCTGAAGGAACGGAGTTGACCGTCAACGCAGAGGAGGAGCCGGGCAAACTCTTTGAGCGGATTGGGGATCAGTGGCAACAGTCTTCCCGGGTCGTCAGCGACTGGCGATTCGTTGTGGTGTTCGAATCACTGTCCGAACCGCAGCCCGCAACATATAGCCGGGCATGATTTCTTTTCTCGACACATAGGCTCAGTAACGCCGCCGCTGCCGAGCAATGTTTTCCCGGCCGTGCCTCTCGCCAGCAAGGGGTGGAACGGGGATCGAACCCCCTTACTGGCGCGGCACGCTAACAAGACTTGAGACAACCTCATCGCGTATCGCTCGAGTCATGTCTTTGGAGCCGCGTTGCGGCGATGGATCATAGCGTGGGGTGACTAAGCGCAGCGCAGGAACCCCACGAACCAGATCACACCCCAGCGGAACCCGCGAAGCGGGTGACAGAACATGTCCCGGTCCTTCATCAATTTGAATTACCATCTCGTGTTCAGCACGAAGCAACGGGAGCCTTGGTTGCAACCAGATATGGCCAGTCGTTTGTATCCCTACATCGGTGGCATCATCCGTAAGGATGACGCCTCCGTGATGGCCATTGGCGGTATGCCGGATCATCTGCACATCCTGCT
>JBBRME010000241.1:0-6450 GCA_038230995.1 Gemmatales bacterium | reverse complement strand
ATCTTGCCTTGTTGAGCGACCTGGCGGAACGATTGGAAGAGACCGACGACCTCGACAGTGAGTTCGCCCTAGCTGAGTTTCTGGATCGCTTCGGTCCGCGCATGATGCAACTCGGCCACGTGATCAACCAAGTAGGCCAGTTTGCCAACTTGGCCCCGAAGCCGGAACCGACCTGACGCTGAATTCCCCTCTACCCGAATTTGTTAGAAGCTACTTCAAAAAGGGGGGACAGGCACCTCGAAGACTCGGAGCCAGTCCCCCCTTTTTGAAGTAGCAACTAGACCACCTCGAAGGATACCCCGTGCTGCCACGGACACCGAAACACCCGCCGGTCATCATCGCATCTGCGGAGATCGTCCGGATCAAAGAACTCTACCTGGAGGGGCGGTACCGGGCCGCGTACGACGTAGGAGCCGCCCACGGGCCGATTGCCGCATGGGCCGGACCTGCTGCCCGGTTGATCGCCGGTCGGTTGGCCATGCAACTGGGCGCGCCTCGCCTTGGCCGACAACTGCACGCCTTGGTGTACCGCGAAAGTCCAGCGTACCTCGAAGCCGTGTATTACCACGCCCGGTATCGCCTGGAAGCCTTCGGCCCGTACTCGTGCTGGCGTTTCTCGCAGGATCAAGTTGAGTGGAATGAAGCTTCGCCGGAGATTCGTGCCGACTGGTTCGCTCTACAAGGGTTCGTGTCCGCACGCTTCCGCGACTTCGACCGTGCCGAGAAATTCCTTGCTCAATCCGAGCAGATTGCACCAAACCGCCCGTGGCACCACGTTGAGCGGTCGAGTGTCTTTGAACTACAAGACAAACTGTCCGAAGGGATTACCTCCGCAAAAAAATCGTTGGAAATCCAACCTCTGTTTCGCCCGGCGGTGCAATCGCTAGCGCACTTGCATATCCGCATGGGGAACGACGACGCAGCACTTGAAATACTTACCGAAGCCGCTGCGAAACTCGAAAGCAGTTTGGTTGTGGCGCAACTGGCCGGATTGCAGATGGATCTTGGCTTGTTCAAAGAAGCCGAAACCTCGTTGCAACGGTACCAAGAACTAGCTCCACTGATCGACAAGGACACCAGCGAATGGCTTGCAGCCCGCCGTGCTGATGTGGCGTATCGCCTGGGTGATCGCACCACGGCAATAGCTCAAGCACACCTCGTGGCGAAGGACGACAAATTCTATCCCGCTTTTGCATCTCGCTTGGGAGCACTGCCAGAGCATGAACCTGCCGAGTATTTGGTTCACCCACTTGATGCAGGTTTCGACAAGACTCCGCCCAACGCACTCGAACTTCTGGGCCGGTTCTGGAACCTGCCGATACCAAAGGCGAACAAAGATGTTGGTCCTGCTGTTGATGGTCTGCCCGATGTGACGGATCGCATCCGGTTCGAAGCCGCCGGTTGGATCGCCCGTGAGTTCACGCTGGACTTCGACACAGTAGCGGAATTGATGCGCCGGGGTGTGCCGGTGCTGGCCACTCTGTTTGAGACCGGCTACGGCCAACTGCGGCTCTTCACGGGCTTTGATGTCGCCCGGCAGTCGCTGTTTGTGTTCGAGCAAGGCGAACGTAAGGTGGCCGAAGCGCCGATGCACTTGATTCAGGAACGCTTCGGGGCCACCGGGCCACGGGCATTGGTGCTAGTGCCTGCTGCTCATGCCAGCAAACTTGACGGCGTGACCTACCCCGATGCCACGGAGTACGACGCACTCTTCCAACTGCAAAAGGCCCTCTACGAGAAGAAATTCGCAGACGCAAAAAACATGCTGACGGAACTTCAACAGAAACACAACGGGCATCGCGTGGCTCTGTTGGGTTCACTCGCGTGGGCCAAAGCCACAGGTCAGCCGATGCTACAGTTGCAGGCCGCCGAGACACTGTTGCAGCGCTACCCGAAGGAACTTTCGTACGCGATGGTCAAGTCGAATATGCTGCGCGAACTTGGCAGGCAGCAAGAACGCACTGCGTTTCTACGCACACGAAGTGCCGACCCCGATGCTGACGCAGTCGTACTGCAATCGTTCGCACAGGCCATCATCGGTGAACCAGAAGAAGTGCTCGAAGCCGACAGATTACTGCGGCGATCCATCCGTCTGCGGCCTCATGCCCCTGCCGGCTACTACCTGCTGGGTGCCCACTCTTGGGAGAACCGCCAGTTCAGCACTGCTGTTGAACTCAACCGCATGGCAACATGCCTGGATGACAGCGAAGAACAATTCGCGCAGAGTTACGTCCGCACCGCGCGGGCCACTGGTCAACTGACCGACGCCATGCGTTTGCTGCAGCGGCGTAGTGCCCAGAGCGACACACCCACTGATACCGCAGTACGCACCCATGTGTGGGCTCTGTTTGAACGCGGCGAGCCGGAATACGCCTGGAGTGCGATGGAAAAAGGCATTGAGAAACTGGCCCCATCCGAGGGCAAAGCAGCCAGCCCCGAGTATCTGAACCTTCGCCTGCATGAAGTGGAACTCTTGGCCAATGCCAGCAAGTTCACCGAAGCCGAGAAGAGCCTCGGCGAATTGCGCGACAAAGTCGAACCCGCAGTGTGGTATCGCGCAGCGACACGTGTGGCCCGGGCAAAACCTCAGTACCGCGAAGCAATCGGGCATGTCCGCAATTGGCTTGATCATCAACCGCATGACAACGAAGCTCTGCGGATGTACATCGCGCTGCTCGCCGATGTCGAGGGTAAGGCCTCAGCCAAGCTTGCACTTCACGAACTTGCAGCAAAGAACCCGTTTGACTACACGTTGCTTCGCACGCGATCTGAGTTCCTCTCCGTAGAAACGGAGATGGAAGAAGCCCTGAGCGCCACTCAAGAACTCCTGAAACTTTGCCCACAGGATGCATGGGCTGAGCGACAAATTGCACTGATTCAAACCGATCTACACAGAACAGACGAAGCGTTGGCCGCCATAGAGCGCAGCGCGTTGGTGGAACCGTTGCACCCTGCATATTTTGCCATTCGCGCCAATGCTTTGCGTCGAGCTGATCGCATCGACGAAGCTGTATCATCCTTCAAAGATGGTCTCGCACAATTCGTGGATCATGAGCTTTCCATCGTTGAGTTGGTTCGGGCTTCTCGCGGAAGTAAAGAGAAGAAGGCCGCACTGAAATTCATCTACGAGCAACTTCAGCACCAATCGACGAACGGTGATGGACTGGTCGCGTGGCGAGATCAATCGCTGCAATCGATGGACGACCCAGAAGACCAGGAACGCCTGTACACTCAGTTAGAGTGGTTTCTCGATGAACGCCCTGATCTGTGGGCGAGTTGGTCGTTGATGATTCAGCAATTGCTGATGATGCAACGTGCCGAGGAAGCCTATGAGTTGGCCAAAGATGCCACCGCTCGCTTTCCGCTTCTGGCTCGGTTGTGGCTCGACTTGGCTGAAGCCTGCCGTATGAGCAGTCACGCGGAAGAACGCCTCGACGCACTTCGCCAAGCGTTGAAATGCGCACCGGGCTGGACTCAAGTGGCGCGTGAGTTGTCGGAAGATTTAGCCGAGCAAAACGAGTACGACGAAGCTATCGCGTTGCTTGAACAGAACGCAACTCGCACGCCGATGGATCCAGCGGCGCAAGGGCATCTTGCGGAGCGGTACTGGAACTCGGATCGAGGTGAAGAAGCCTTGGTTCGAGCTGAGCGCGCCGTGCGACTAGAACCTGGGTACGATTGGGGCTGGCAAGCCGTGGCCAACTGGGGCGAACGGTTGGAACGTCCGAACGCGGTGATTGAACTGAGCCGTGACCTAGCGCTGGATCGCGGTGGTGATGCGCGTGTTCACATGAAATTGGCCCGCTCACTTTATCGCTTCGAGCAGACCGACGAAGCATTGGCAGCACTCGATAAAGCCATCGCCATTGATCCGACGAACCCCGAACCGCACGACCTGAAAGCCGAGCGACTGGCTGACGTTGGCAGATATGACGAAGCTGTTGAAGCCGCGAACCCGTCTGTCTTGCTTGACGATGCTCCGATCATCTTGAAAGGCCGAGCTGCCTGGGTGGAAGCCCGCCGGGGTAACTATGGCCGGGCCATCCCCATGATGCAGGCACTGGTGGCCGTGGACCCCGGTTACTACTGGGGCTGGAGCCAACTGGCCGAGTGGTACAACGAGATTGGCAAGAGCGGAGAGTACCTCGAGGCCGCGAACGAGCTGATTCGGCTGCGGCCCGATCACCCGGCCCCACTTACGATGCGTGGCGAAGCGAAGATTCAAACCGATGACCGCGCGGGTGGCAAAGAAGACCTACGAGAAGCACTTCGGTTGCACCCGAACTATAGCCCTGCTGCAGCGATTCTCTTCGACGCTTACCTCGAGGACGAAGAATTGCGCGAAGCCCGAGGGGCACTCAGCGTTCTGCAAGAGCATATGACAGGCCCAGAAGTGGTGCTGAAACAACTGCTGTATGGCGTACGAACCAAAGACGAAGAATCCGCTGTGCGGGCCTTCCGCGAGTTGTGCGAACAGGAAGGCGAAGGCCCACCTACGACCATGCAACAGGCGATGTTCGAGATGCGACTTGCCGGGTACGAAGAACGCACTCTGAGTGTGCTTTACGATGCTTGGAGTAGTGGCGAGCCGTTCAATCCGTGGGCCGGGCTGTTCTGGATGGACACTGTTGCTGACGACGATACCACACCGAAGCAAAAGCAAGAGGCGGTGGATGCGGTCATCAAACGCTACCCGGAATTCATCCCCGCGTTCGACCGCAAAGCCGAATTACTCACACGCCTTGGTGAGTACGACGCTGCCAAGGAAGCCTGCTTGGGAACGGGCTTGAAGCCAACACCACTGACACTGCGTGGTCGTATCGCCTGGATCGACGGCCAAGCCGGCAATTATGACAACGCCATCAAGCAGATGAAAACCTGCTTGGACGAAGACCCCGACTACACTTGGGGCTGGCGTCAATTGGCCAACTGGTACGACGACATCAAACAACCCAAAGAATACCTCGAAGCAGCGGAGCAACTGGTGCGCCTGGCCCCTGGCGATCCGTACTCCTATGGCATTCGCGGCGAAGCCAAACGGTTGCAGGGCGATCATCGTGGTGCCCGGGATGATTATCAGCACGCCTATGAACTTGATCCGAATTTTGAGGCCGCTGGCTTTCAATTGCTGACCCAACAGATTGCGACTGACGACCTCGACGGTGCTGCGAAGACGTTAGACTCGATGCGTGAAACATCTGATGGCCCACTGCTCACACTCCGTGCAGTGCAACTGGCCATCCGTCAAAACGACCTGACCGCAGCGAAAGATGCTCTCCGCAAACTGGCATGTGACGAGAACGTGGCACGAAGCACCCTGCGTGAAGCGGCTGAGGCTTTTGAAGAACGGCAGTGGCTCAGTGAAGCGGACACCGTGTTGAACGATATCCTCACGGAGCCGGATGCAACGCCCGTTGCTGCTGCCGTGTGGGTAGAACGGAACGTCACCACTGGGCAAGGTTGGAAGGTGGGCGACCGTTTGAAAGAGCTGGTGGAGAAGAACCCGGATCTTGGCCGCGAAGCAGTGCTTGTGTATGCTTGGGCACTTGCTGTAAGTAACGAACGCGAACGCGCTACTGCCACCGTGCAACGCTTCGCCGACATCTTGCGGAAGGACGACGTTGCGTGGGGCCGCGCCGGCATGACATTGAGTGAAGCCAAGCGACACGCCCTAGCGATGGCCTGGCTGAGTGACTGGAAAGAACGCGAAGACGTGGAAGCATGGATGCTCCGTCCGTTGGCCGATGCACACCGCTTGAATGGAGAATTCAACAAGGCCGATGCCGTGATGCTGGAAGCAAAGAAACTCGACGATGGAGATGAACTACCAGAAGATTTCATTGCCTGGCTTGGCATCCGCGCAGGGTTGAATGATCAACATGAAGATGCAAAATCGGCGCTCACTCAACTCACCAACCGCGAAGTGAACGGCACCACAATGCTGCTGGTCGCAACGCTGCGGGCCATCGTGACAACACGAGAAAGCTCGGATAAACCGAAGGTGTTCGAAGATGCCAAACGACTCTTGGCCGAGGCAGCGAAGACCTGCCCGAAGGGCGATTACCCAGTTGGCTTGGGCAAGCTCTATCCGATCATCGTGAAGAAGATTGTGTCGAACGTCGGTGGTTGGAAGGCAAAACTGTGGGGCTTGATGCAGAAGTTCCAACCGCTGATTACTGAAGCCGTGTGAGGTACTGAGCCCAACACCCCTGCGGAGCTTCAAGCAATGGGCATGATTTTTGGTAGTGCTGGCTTGGGATTTCGTTGGTCTTTGTCGAACCAAAGTGGTGCCATGCTCCGTGCATTGCTTGTGTTGCTTGGCTTCACCACATTGGCTTGGGGTCAGTCGAAGTACATCTGGCTGGAAGGCGAAGCGGCGGTGCGCACGAATGCCAAACCGAACCGCAGCGGCTGGGGGGCGAAGCAGCATCTCTCCAAAGGCAACTGGCT
>JBBRME010000240.1:0-6488 GCA_038230995.1 Gemmatales bacterium | reverse complement strand
GCCGTGTTGCTCGAAGCCGGTTGGCGAAGCAAATGCGAGAAGATTCTGTACATTGACGCACCGCGACCTCTCCGCCTCGAACGTCTGAAACAACGCAGTGGCTGGAACGAAACTGAACTCTCTGCCCGTGAAGCCGCCCAGTGGCCCGCAGCCATCAAGCGAGCGACCGCTGATGTTGTAATCGTGAATGATGGCCGCATTGAGGCCCTGTACGATCAACTGAACCATGTCTTGAATTCGTGGAACTGGTGAAGTGCAATGCTTCGCCGAGGATGAACTGATGACCGAGATGGAACCGGATTCCAAACCGAAAGAGAAGGCCAAGCCGACGGAAGTGCTGGACGCTGCACCTACGCATGTGGGTCAGGAATCGAACGAGCGCGGCTTCACGGTGGAAACAAATAACCGCTTCGAGGAGATCAAGAAAGGCAGCACGTTCATCTCTCAACTGCAGCAGATGACACTCCTGCAACTGCAAACTGAAGCTGAGGTGGATGCCATTCCGCGTCAAGAATGGGCCGGGCTGAAGAAGCAGGATTTGATCTATCGCATCCTCAAGGAGCGAGTGAAACAGAACGGCCTGATGCTAGGCGAAGGCACGTTGGAAGTGCTGCCGGACGGTTTTGGCTTCTTGCGTAGCCCGGATTACAACTACCTGCCCTGCCCAGACGACATCTACATTTCGCCCAGCCAGATCCGTCGCTTTGGCTTGCGAACCGGCTGCGTGGTGGCAGGTACGGTGCGGCCACCCAAGGAAGCAGAAAGGTACTTTGCCTTGCTGCGTGTCGAGGCGGTGAATTTTGCCGATCCGGAATCTCAACTGCACAAAGCTGTGTTCAGCGACTTGGTACCTGAGCATCCAACAGAACGGCTCGTACTGGAAACCGAGCCGATCGAAATCAGCATGCGGATCATCGACCTCTTCACGCCCATCGGCAAAGGCCAACGTGGATTGATCGTGGCCCCACCGCGTACCGGCAAGACGGTATTGCTCCAACAAATGGCCAATGCCGTCATCAAGAATCACTCCGAGTGCTACGTCATTGTGCTGTTGATTGACGAGCGGCCCGAAGAAGTGACAGAGATGATCCGCAGCGTCCGCGGGCCACGTGTCGAAGTGGTGAGCAGTACCTTTGATGAAGCGGCCGCCAGGCACATTGTGGTTGCCGAGATGGTTGGCGAAAAAGCCAAGCGGCTCGTTGAAGCGGGGAACGACGTTGTCATTTTCCTTGACAGCATCACCCGCCTTACTCGTGCGTACAACAACGAAGCCCCGGCCAACGGCAAGCTGCTCTCCGGTGGTTTGGATGCCGCAGCAATCCAGAAGCCAAAGCGGTTCTTCGGTTCAGCCCGCAACATTGTGGGCGAAGGTGGTTCCCTCACCATCATCGCCACGGCACTCGTCGAAACAGGTAGCAAGCTCGACGATGTGATCTTTGAAGAGTTCAAAGGTACTGGCAACATGGAAGTAATGCTTGATCGTCGGCTGGTTGAACGGCGTATCTATCCGTCGATGGACATCAACCGCAGCGGTACAAGAAAAGATGAACTCCTTCGCACGGAGGACGAGCAACGGATGGTTCACGTGATTCATAAAGTCATCGCTGATTTACACCCTGTGGAGGCAATGGAGACAGTGCTTAAGCAGCTTGCCAAGCACAAGACAAACAAAGAGTTTTTGAAGCACATGATGCCAAGCTAGTGCGCATGGCTTCAGGTCATTCACTCCGATTCGTCCGAGTCTCGGACGACGTTACCCCTGACTACTGTCTTTTTCGCCACTTGAGATTCGCGCCGACAATGAATTTCGCGTCTTGTGATAGAACGATTCCCGTTGTGCTAATAATTCTCTTTTTTCATCCGATTCCGACTCGACAGGTTGTGCTACGCTTACAACGATACTTAACTGTAAAGTCTGTCGCCCAAGTATTTGCCACGCAAGACAGTTGTTTTCGTGGTTCCAAAGGGGAGGCTGGCTCTGGCTTACGCCGATGCTTCGAGGCCCCACCTCATGAAATCCGTACTTCGTTTGCGTGGCGTGAGCGGGCCAATGAAGGGTCAAGTTTGGGAACACCCCAATTTGATTCGTGTTGGCCGGATGGCGCAGTTTGAATTGATTCTTGAAGACGCTTCGGTCAGCCGGCGACACGCAGAAGTCATTCGCAACGAACAGGGCTGGATCGTCCGCGATCTGGAAAGCACCAACGGGACATATGTCAACGGTGTGCGTGTTCAGTTTCAGGATCAGTCTCTCCAGAACCGCGACATAGTACAGTTTGGCAAAGTAGCGTTTGTGGTTGAGTATTACGAAGCCACAATCGACGGCCCTCCGTCGGATCAGATGGTGATGCAAGCCTCGAGGCAATCGAGCTACGATCACGCCATCAATGGAGTGGCCTTTCGTCGCGATAACATGCCACGAGCAGGCGATGAAATGCGGGCACTCCTGCGTGCCGGCCACCACCTCGTCCACGTCGAAAATGAAGATGACCTGCTGAACTCGATTCTCAACGATGCGGTAAGCGTACTCGAAGCTCAACGCGGGGCAATCGTCCTCGTGGACTCAGATCGCGACGAGTTAGCCAACAAGCCCAGGACATTGGCCGTGGGTTACGGCGAAACACGCGGGAGATTCCACTACAGCAAGCGACTCATGCAGCGTTGCTTTGAGAAAGGCGAGTCCGCACTTTACCGAAACGTGCAGGATCAACAGGAGTTGATGTCGCAGAGCATCGCCAATGGTGCGATGTCCAGCGTCATGTGCGTACTTCTTCGTACACCACGCCGTAAGATCGGCGTACTTCATCTTGATCGAAACGTCTTTCAAGATCCTTTCAATGAAGACGATCTTCAACTGGCCGATGCCCTCGCTGCCCAAGCAAGTGCCGGGATCGAATGTGCTTATCTTCTGCGGAAGCAACGCGACTTGTTTCTGAACACGATCATGACACTCGCCCAGATGGTGGAACTCCGCGATCAATACACGGGCGGTCACACTCAACGCGTCACTCGATACTCAATGCTGCTTGCTGAGCATCTCCATGTCACGTCCCGCGAACGCGAACTCCTGGAAATCGGCACGCCACTACACGACATCGGCAAGATTGGCATCAGCGATGAAATCCTGCGCAAGCCAGGCAAACTATCGTCTGCCGAGTTCGCCGTCATGCAAACGCACACAACGATGGGTGCCAGTTATCTCTCACGCATCCCGGAGTTAAAGGATGCGATCCCCATCATCCGGAATCATCATGAACGCTGGGACGGCACTGGTTATCCGGATCGCCAAGCGAAAACGGACATTCCATACCTAGCCCGTATCGTGGCCGTGGCCGATGCGTTCGACGCGATGACCAGCGACCGTCCTTATCACATCGGGCGAAAGGGCAGACCACCGGAAGAAGCCTTCGCCGAAGTTGAGAAACAATCTGGCCGACAGTTCGACCCAGATTGTGCAAAGGCGTTCCTTGAAATACGCGATCAAATCTTCAAAGCGTTCGCAGAGTTGAATACGAGTGGAGCACCACTGATTGTTGATCCGGAATCGAGCAAAACGCAACGAAGCGTCAGTCCTTAATCGAAGCAGTGTTCCGCCGCCGGGAACTGACCAGATCGCACTTCCGCGCAGTACGCTTGGATTGCCTCACGTGCTGCTGTGCCCAAGTCGGCATACCGCTTCACGAACTTCGGGCGGAAGGCATCGTATAATCCCAGCAGATCGTGCCACACCAGCACCTGCCCATCGCAGTGTGGCCCGGCCCCGATTCCTATGGTGGGGATGCTGACGTTCGTTGTGAGTTTCTGGCCAAGCGATTTAGGTATGGCTTCAATCACCATCGCAAACACCCCCGCCAGCTCGAGTGTCTTAGCGTCATCCATCAGTGCATCCACATTGCGTTGCACTTTGAATCCACCCAGTTGATGCACGCTTTGCGGGGTCAGACCGATGTGCCCCATCACGGGGATGTCCGCCGCCAGACACGCCTGCACAGCCGGTAGCATCCGTACGCCGCCTTCCAACTTCACGGCACCCGCCCCGGCTTTGAGCAACTTCCCCGCACTGCGCACCGCTTGCTGTGGCGACACTTGATAACTCAAGAACGGCAAGTCCGCCACGATCAGAGCCCGCTTCACCCCGCGCACCACGCACTTGGTGTGATAGATCATCTCACCAAGCGTGACGGGCAACGACGTCGAATGCCCCTGCACCACCATCCCCACAGAGTCGCCCACGAGGATCATGTCCACGCCGGATTCATCGGCAATTTTGGCGCTGTTGGCGTCGTAGGCCGTTACCATCGTCAGCTTGCGGCCGTCGATCTTTGCCTGACGAATACCTGGTACCGTGACGGGTTTGCTTGGCTTGACGTCCATAGTCCATGTGCTCAGTTCAGGCTCAAGGTGTGCTGGCTCAGTTGTTCGAAGCCAGTGGCGGTAATGAGGTAGTTGTGTTCGATACGAATGCCACCAATGCCGTCGATATAGCCGCCTGGTTCGAGTGTGACCACGTCGCCACTCTGAAGCGTATCGGTCGAGTTCTTCACAAGGAATGGTGCTTCGGGATGCCCAAGACCAAGGCCATGCCCAGCATGGTGAGGGAACGCTTCGGCTCGACCTTGCGCGGCAAAAACGTCTCGAAGGGCATCGTAGATCGCCCGACAGTTCGCCCCCGGATGGAGCAACTTTTCGCCTTCCTTCATCGCCAACAGACACATCTCGAACAAGCCCTGTTGCTGCAGGGTGGGTTTGCCACCCACGACTAAAGTATTCGTGAAGTCGCTGCGATACCCTTGGATCACCACACTGAAATCGAGGATGAGTGTGTCGCCATCTTTTAGCACGGTGGTCGTGGCCATGCCCCCGCGTTTGGCTGAACCGGGCGACACTGCAAAGTCGCCATACACCACGACCGGGTGCCCAGCAGCCAACGTACAGGCCGACGAGATGCCAGCATACACTTCCAGTTCCGTCATTCCGGCTTGCACGTTGGCCCGTGCCCAAGCGTGGCCGGCTTCCGTCACGCGCATGCAGTGGCGGAGTTGCTCGATCTCGTCTGGCTGTTTGCACCGTCTCAACCGCGACACTGCTTCCACGATTCGCTGACCATCCACTGTCAGTGGGTCATCACTGAACTGAGTACTAAGACCGTGTTCCTGCATCACTTCAACACTGGCCAACCGACGTGGCAGTTGTGTTGAAGCGATACCGTCGTACCACTTCGTCACCAATTTGTTGTCGCTGAAGGCCAACTCGGCTGACTTGGGCACACGATGATCGTAGAAGAGAGTCGTCGATCCAATGTTGTCGATCTTCAGCACCGCACCGTAATCGGCCCCCAAGCTAAACGGATCGCTGTAGTAGTTGGCGAAGTACCGCAGATGCAACGGATCAGCCAGAAACAACGGGCCAGCGGGCGATACCGCTGCCAGAAGTTGTTGAACTCGTGCTTTGCAACCTTCCGCGGAAATCATGGCCTGCCCCAGCGTGTCACTCACAGCATACGCCTCAGGTGTCTGTTCGTGAATCTCCAGGCGAACCGCAGTGCTCTGCGACCGGACATGAGCATGGCATCGAGGCTACAAGAAGAATCCAGCCCCTGTACTCTACCTGCATGAATACTCCTCAAGATTACCTCACCGTGGCCATCGAAGCGGCAAAGCACGGGGCTGCTGAACTCGAACGCTGGCGTGGCAAGTTCAAGACTCGTGAAAAGGCTCGGGCCGACATGGTCACTGATGCCGATCACGCCTCCCAGGCGGCAGTGAAGGACACTCTGTTGCAGGCCTTCCCTGAACATCTCTTCCTTGGCGAAGAGGAAGCCTTCGGCAAACCGCTGGCCAGTTTGCGACCGGCCGGCGATCAACCGGTGTGGATCGTCGATCCACTCGATGGCACGTCGAACTACGTTCACGATGTGCCTTGCTACTGCGTGAGCATCGGCCTGTGGATGGGTGGCAAAGCCGTGGTGGGTGTGATTCTCGACCCGCGTATGAACGAGTTGTTCACCTCGGCAGTCGGCGTTGGGGCGTTCCTCAATGGCACACCCATGAAGGTCAGCAGCACCGAGGGTGTACGTGACTCACTCATCAGCACTGGCTTTTCAGCGGACTACGCCGCCCAACTTCGCAATCTTGAAGCGTGGAAGAAAGTCAGCTTCCATTCGCAGGCTCTCCGGCGAACCGGCAGCACAGCACTGAACCTTGCTTACGTGGCTTGCGGGCGGTTCGATGGGTATTGGGCCTTCGACAACTGGCCATGGGATGTGGTTGGCGGTGTGGCCCTCATTGAAGCAGCCGGCGGGCGTTGTGATAGCGCTGATGGTTCGCCGTTCGATCCGTTCCGGCAAGACATCTGCGCTACGAACGGCCTGACGCAGGATGAGCTACTTGGCATTCTGCGGTCGTAGTTCGGCAACTTGATTTTGTAGGGCGGTACGAGGCTCTGCGAGTGCCGCCGAAAGGTTGAACTCTGGCGGCACTCGGAAGCCT
>JBBRME010000239.1:0-6556 GCA_038230995.1 Gemmatales bacterium | reverse complement strand
CCTTACCCAGAGCGGCAAGTTTGTCGCGGCTACTGAAGTGCTCACCGAAATGCTGAATTCGGTGAACCTGCAGACCGGCACGCCCGACGCGAACCTGATGGCGAACCGGATCACGGTTGCCGAGGACTATACGCAGCGCACCGGTAACACGAATACGCCGTTCTCGCAGGCTTCCTCCAAGGCCGTGATTGTGGCCACGACCAGCGACTCCGCTTCGGTCCCGGTTGCTGAAGCCATCACCACCGCTTACATCGCTACGGGCGGCACGCCTCCCCAGTCGCTCGTCTTCACTACCGGTGTTGACTCGCTGGTTGGCACCAATGGCAACGACCTGTTTACCGGCGACAACACAGCTACGGCGACTGTTGCGGCTGGCGACGCAGCCAGTGGTGGTCAGGGCACCGACACCTTCAACTACTTCCTGAAGACCGGCGCTGATCCGATGCCGCAGCTTTCGAGCATCGAAGTCGTCAACCTGATTGGGAACGTTGGTGCTGTCACCGAGACGACGGGTGTTGGCGTTACCAACCTCAACCTGAAGAATAACAACGTTGGTGGTTCGACCCTCACTGTTGGCGCTGGAACAACCATTGGTTACGATAACGTTCAGGATGGCGCTGCTACCGAAACGGCAAGCTTCGCTACTGGCGCAACCACCGGTGCCCTCAGCCTGTTGAACGGCAGCAAGATCAACAACTTGACCGCTCAAAATGCGACCGGCGCCACTCTTGCCAGCCTTTCGATCAACTCGACTGGAACCGCAGCCAACACGATCACGAAATTGACCACTGCAACCAGCGTAACTTCGCTCACGCTGACTGGTGATAAGCTGCTTACGATCACCGGCGCCTTGAATGCTGCCATCCTGACGGTAGACGCTACGACCGATACTGGTGGTGTGAATGTTAAGTTTGGGGTAACTGCCTCGAACAAGACAATCACCGCGAACGGTGGTTCGGGTAACGATACGTTCGACATTACCGGTACGGGCAACGATATCGTCAAGGTGAACCTTGGCGCTGGAAATGATACCCTGAAGACCGGGGCGTAGTTCGACTCGGGATCAGCTCCACTCGCAGGCACGACCGTTGACGGCGGTGCAGGCACCGGCGACATCATCAACATGTCAACCGGCCTTTCGCTCAATGCGACCTCTGCCACGCAGATCACGAACTTCGAAATCCTCGATGTGTCAGGTGGCGCCGGTACATACAATGCTTCGCTGTTTGCTGGCCCCGGCTTTACGTCGTTGCAAGCAGACTCCGCGATTGCCGGCAATTTTGGGGCAGTGGTGGTCTCAAACGTCGCATCGACTGGCTTTGCCTTCAACGCTATCGCTGCGAAGGGTATCAACGCTGGTGACACATCCTTGGATATTCAGTTGAAGACCGCTGTGTCCACGACCGACTCTGCGACTGTTACTCTTACCGCTACGGACGGAGACAACCTCGGTGGCGCTAACGGTCAAGTTAATATTGGTGTCGTAAGCGCTACCACTGGTGGTATCGAAACGTTCAACATTGTATCCAATGTCAATGGTATCGATGCTGGCCTGAAGGCGACTTCTTACACCAACACCATTGGTACTCTCACTGACGTTTCCTCCGGTGCAGGCGATAGTGGCTTGGTCAAGCTGGTGCTTTCCGGCAATGCCAACTTGACGATCACGACCGCGCTGGCCGCCGCGACCACCGCAAACCTCACGACGATCGATGCTTCGGCGATGACGGGCAATGACACGCTCGACGTTTCTTCAGCGGTTAAGGGCTTGACCTTCCTCGGTGGTTCTGGCGTCGACACGATCACGTTCGGCACGGCCGTTGCTCTATCGTTGGGCTCGGGTGCTTCCATCGCGGGTAATGGTGGAAACGACGTGTTTAACCTTGGTACCGGTACCGCTCTTGCCGGCCATCCCACCGCTGATACGCTGGTGTATAAGGCGGCGACCGACACGACACAGACCTTGGATGCTACGGGAACCAAGATTTCCGCGACATCCACGCTCGAAACGATCACCGCGTTCCAGTCGGTTGCTGATGCGAAGCTTTCTCACGATACGATCGATTTGACTACGTTTGGCTTCACCAGCACCGCCAAGGGTGTTGCTCAGCTCGGTGCAATCGCTGCTGTTAATGGCGGTACGTTCGCGGCTACTTCGGCCACTCTGTTCACGGACGCTGGTGGCGCCCGCGGTATTGCGGTCGGTAACGACGGAGCAAATACGTATGTGTTCGTCGATGCTAACCACGATGGCGCCTTCAATGCGTCACAGGATTTGGTGATTAAGATGGTTGGTGTTCACACCATCTCTTCCGCCGACTTCGCTCTCTAAACTTGTTTACAATGAACCAAGGACGGGGGGCTTCGGCTCCCCGTTTTCTTTTGTGCTATAGCTCCGGCTCCGTTGCAGGAGACACCAATGCCCAAATTCGTTGCCATCGGTCGCGAGCAGTTCGCAAAGCTGCGTTGGATCGCCCCGCAGAACTCATCATTCGCGGCAAAAGACACGGTAGCCCCCATCGTCGCCGCCGAGATTGCCCGAGTCATCCCGGCGATGCCGATCTGCTTCTTTCGCGCCAACGATCAGCTTCAGCTTGGGGCTTTGTTGTCCCTAGCCCCCGGTCGCAACATGTTCGTCGGTCCTAACGGGCAATGGCTGGGTAGCTACACGCCGTCCAGCGTTCGCTTTTATCCGTTCAAACTCATCAAGCCGGATGGAGCCGCCGATTCGGTCCTGTGCATTGATCAGGATAGTGGGCTGATCACGGATAATGTTTCCGTAGGAGAGGAGTTCTTCACCGCCGACGGAAATGTCGCACCGAAGTTGAAGGGCTTGCTCGATTTTCTTGGCCAGTTAGACCAAGCTCACGCTGCAACCCAGATCGCCGTAGCTTCGCTTGAGCAAGCTGGTGTCATTGCTGAGTGGCCCCTCGTGGTGAAGAATGAGAAGGGCGAGCAGAAGGTCGATGGTCTGTTTCGGATTGATGAAGCTGCTCTCAATGCGTTGCCCGAAGACAAGTTCGCTAAGATCAGAGCCACGGGTGCGTTGGCTATCGCCTACGGTCAGTTATTCTCGATGTCGCAACTATCCATCTTCCAGAACCTGATGAAGCTGCAATCGCAACTCGCCCCGAGGCCACCGGGACCTTTGCCTGACACGCTCGACACGCTTTTCGATATGGGCAACAGCGAGTACATCAAGTTCGACTAAACGGGCCACGGCTCATACCAATGCCGGTTTAGCTCAGCGGTAGAGCAGCGGGCGAAGGTCGGGAGTTCAATCCTCTCAACCGGCACATCCAAAAGGAAAACCAATGGCAAAGGTCACCATCGACGGACGCGATTTCGACCTCGACACACTCAGCGGGGAGGCCCGCAAGCAGGCCGCGAACATACACGTCATCGATGTGGAGTTGGCCCGGCTTCACACCCAAGTCCTGATTCACCAGACGGCCCGAAATGCCTTCGCCGTGGCGTTGCAGCAGGCGCTGCCGAAGGAATGACGGGGTCGCGTGAGGCGAGGTGTTACCGGACTGAACTGGAGTAGCAAAATGGCGTTAGATTTTACCGAGGAAGATGATCAGCTCGTCGTGCAGTACGTCACCGCCGTTCTTCACGGGTTCAAGGATGGCGCATTGGGCTTTGAGGAGACGATCGGAGCATTAGTAGATGGGATCGACTTGATTGCGAAGGGTGATCCAAGTTACCGGATATACATGAAGACGTCGCTTGACGGGAAGTAGTGCTTCAGGCGGTGGCTTCCAGCAGCTTGTCGCAGCACCAGGGGCTTCACATGGCAACGATCAAGATCGATGGCCGCACCTCGATCCCGACAAGCTGAGCGGAGAGGCGAGTGCGTCGGCTCACACTCGGCTGCACATGCATGTTGATCGATCAGACGGCTCGAAATACCTTAGCTATCGCGTAGCAGAAGGCGCTTCCGAAGGAGTGAATAGGACCAGGTCGCTCAAGTAACCGTTTACGAGTCTTGCCGCCTGCCTTCATCAGCCAGGTGGCATTACAGTTTCCACTAGTGATCGGAAGTTGACACATACCCCCGGGCGCCTCATCGATAGCCGTAGGTTTCGCAGGCGAACGGAGATTGCTTCGATGTGGAGAGAAAGACTGTTGTTGCTGGTCGGCCGAATGCTAACCACCGAGCAAGTGGAAACGCCAGCTCCCGCGTCCATCTACGTCGCTCCCGATGGCTATAAGACGGTCCTAGAACATCGCGTCAACTTTCCCGCTAGCCCGGGAGGTCAACGAATCATGTCGATGGTCGAAGCAAGTGCTCCGAGTTTTAAGCGGCACCTATTGAATATTTCGAAACTGGAGGGCTGGCTGGCTAGCATCCCTATGGAAGCGAAGGACGGCAAAACTCCGTTCTGGAATAATGAGTTCATTCCGGTTTTTGACGCCGTTTCTCTAGCGTTGATGCTGCTGGAAACCAAGCCGGAGATTGTGCTCGAAATCGGATCAGGAAACTCGACAAAGTTTCTGCGGTCAGCAATCGAGTTCTTCAAGATGGAAACCAAGATCATTTCCATCGACCCCTATCCTCGAGCAGAGGTCGAAGAACTTTGTGACCGTAATATCCGTAAATCGCTTGAGACGGCCACGGACGAAGTTTTGGAGATTTTTCCAAAACGACCGCTTGTATTCTTCGATGGAAGCCATCGCGTCCTGCCGAATTCAGACGTCATGGTCTTCTTCCTGGAGCTTCTGCCTGCGTTGCCAAGCGGATGTGTCTATGGCATTCACGACATCAATCTGCCCTATGATTACTTCACCGCGATGGCCCAGCGTCTTTACACCGAGCAATACATGCTTGCCGCCTATCTTCTAGGCGGAGGTGATGGCGACACGGTTGAGCTGCCGACGTGCTATCTTACTGCTACGGGTGATTTCAACAGGGCGCTCCCCGACAACATTGACTTCCCGATGCGCAACGGCGAGAGCTTTTGGCTTCGGCGGGGCTGAGATCGTTTCGACGAGCATTGGATCTTCTTAACCCCGCACCGCGCCGGTTTAGCTCAGCGGTAGAGCAGCGGTTTTGTAAACCGAAGGTCGGGAGTTCAATCCTCTCAACCGGCACCACACTCTGGAAGGATGGAAGGAAACCCCGTGGCTTCGATCAAGATAGACGGACGCGAATTTGACCTCGACAACCTAAGTGGTGAAGCTCGCAAGCAGGCCGCGAACATCCATGTGATCGATGTCGAATTGGCGAGGCTTCACACACAGGTACTGATCCACCAGACCGCACGCAATGCCTTCGCAATCGCCTTGCAGCAGGCTTTACCCAAAGAGGGATAATTCCCCTGCACCTTCGTTCAGAACGTGTCCAGCACCCGGCTGAACGCGGCATGCTGGCGGTTCTTCACCTTCACCCAGTCGCAGGTTTGGGGCCGGTACCGCCGCTCCCGGTGCTTTAAGACCAGGCCCTCCAATCCCATTCGGCAGGCGGCTTCGAACAGGCCGGGCCCGATCTCGCCGGGCTCGAACGGCGCCTTGAAAATCCCCTGCATCCGTCGATCAAGCAGCGAGTTCAATCGGGCCTTGCGCTCGAATAGCGGCAGGTCCCGCAGATTGTCGCCACCCATCGCGACCAGGTCGAAGGCGTAAAGCTGGGCTTCGCAGTTATGCCGGTTTGAGTGCAGGGCGTTGAAGTCCGAGATGCCCTGGACGACCAGTACGCAGATCTCACCGTCGATGATAAACTGCTGCTGTTTAATCTTCAGCGCCGTCTCGACGATCCACGGGAAGCGCCATCCCCAGTCGAGGCCGGACTTCGAGAGCAGCTTGACGTCGGCGCCGTCGCGCACGACCCGCCCGCGGTAGCCGTCGTATTTGACTTCATTAATCCAGTCGGGCCCGGTCGGGACGGCCTTGGCCAAGTTCGGCTTGAAATACTCGAACTTACGCATGCGGCTGAGGGTACTGGCCTGTTTCGACCCCTAGTGGCCTAATTTGAAAATGGCAGTGGCCTAGTTTGATTTAGCTCAATGGCCCCGATCGGTTCTAGGCAGACCGTAGGGCATGAAACGCCAGCCCCAAGAGCCGTCTCAGGATGACGCCATGCCGCCTCCCAACCAGGCGAGGTTGAAGGAAACCATGCGTATGATCGAGGATTACGCGGACGACCTGCGGGCGATCATCAAGAAGCTCCGCCGCAAGCTCAATTAAGACCCCAGACTCGCATCGGTCTATTAACGTAAAATAAACCACGTCGGCCGTGCCTCGGAACGGCTCACAACTGAAAGTGTTGAGTCTGCATCACCGCAATTTTTGGCAGTTACCGGTGACAGAGAGTGTTGCGCTCCCGCCATCACCCAGGAGCAACAATTATGAAGATTTCAGAGAAGTACCGCATTAAGGCGCTAGCCTGTGAAAAGCGCGGGCAAGAGGCAAAGGATTACGAAACTAGCTCCGAGTGGAAAGACATCGCAATGGAATGGCATTGTCTGGCCAGCCGAACGGGGCAGGAAAGCAGCTTAGATATCGAACTCGAACATAGTTGAGAGTCAAGAGGCCGCCTCAGTTGGCGGCCTCTTTT
>JBBRME010000238.1:0-6570 GCA_038230995.1 Gemmatales bacterium | reverse complement strand
TCTTACCTCAGCAATCCGATTCTTGGCAAGAATCTGCCAACTTTCGTCAGCCTCGCGGTGATCGTGCTTTGTGCTCTGAGCATGGCCATCGGCTATCGCCACGGCCGAGCCTCGCATGTACTGTTGTGGACGCTGTTCTGCCTGCTCGCGATGATCGTGCACGCCAAGTTCATCGCTTACGCCATGATTGTGTCGGCCCCATTCCTAGCAGCGAATTTGAATGGCCTGATGCTTGCACGCTTCAAGAAAACGATGCAACCGCAGACAGAGCAACTGCTGATCTTCGGCAGTGTTATAGGTCGCGTGCTTGCTCTGATCATCATGGCGCTGGCGATCATTGCAGCCTTCCCCGGCTGGCTACAAGTCCGGGTGCAAGTGAAGGGCTATGCCCGGTACGTAGGCTGGGGAACCGACCAGGATTACAAGGGCCTGCGCCGTGCTGCGGAGTTGGTTCAAGAGTGGCGAACAAGTGAGAAAACCAAAGTTGCGCTGAAGGATCTTCACGGTGTGAACTTCAGCCCCGAGTTTGGCGATACCTGTGCCTGGTTTGCCCCAGCTGAGAAATCGTTCATCAACTCGCGGATCGCGTTTCATCGAACTGAGTTCCCAGACTTGATCACCATTCGTGAAGAACTCCTTACGCCGCCGAGCGAGGCGATGTTCAAGGCGATCGGCGCTGGCACTTTCGACTTCACCAAGCAACCGATTCAAATGGTGATGGCGAAGTACAACGCCAGCTTTCTGTGTGTGTCGGCTTATGAAAACAACTTGGATGGTGCGACCATCGATACGGCGTACTACGCGCTCGCATCTTCGACACCCAGCGGTGGGCTCAAGCTTGCAACGTTGTGGCATCTCGACGGCCGATTCTTCTTCGCCAGTCGCACCGACGGGTCAACCGAGGCCGCGGCCAAGGCGTTGAAGTGGGAACCCGGCGCATTGATCTTCGGCAAACCCACAACACCGGAACCACCAGACACCGAGGTTCGCCCCGGCATGCCCGAGATGGAAGGCTGGGCTTACGATCTGCTTCAACGCAAACAGCCACAATCGCTGGAAAGCTTTGATGCGATGACGTTTCAGGAAGTCAGCGCGTTCTCACAACAACGGCTCGAAAACCAACTCGCCAAGGCGAACCAAGTTTTGTCGTACCTTGAACAAAACCAACCACTCTACGTCCTGCTGGGAGGTGGTTCGGGCTTTGCGACGATGCTGCCGCCATCGGCCCTCGACATCCAACTGAAGCAAGACGACATCGCCTTTGCACTCCCGTTGCTCACCATCAAACAGGCCATGGCAGCAACTTCCAAGAACCCTAACGACCCGAAGAGTTATCTTGCCCAGGCTTTCGCGTATCAGTCGACGTTCAATCCGGACTTAACATTACTTCCAGGTCAGCCATCCTTCCGTCAAACTGCAATTCGGACTGGGCTCAATCGAGCTTTGACCCGCTATCCGACGAAAGATCAACTCGCTGCTTCGCCACAAGTGAACGAAGCGCTTGCAGTGCGACAACGACTTTTAGAAAACTACTTCAAGCAAAACCTAAACGATGCAGCCCGGGCCGAACTGCTACAGATCATCGATCTCCGCACTGCCGCCAAGGGCAACGCCGCAAACTACGACAGGCAGATCCCCAGGCTCTGGGAGAACACCCTGTTCAATGCGTTCAAGCAAGATACAATCCGCCGGATACAGTACGACGAATCACGCTTGAAGGAAGAACTGAGCGCTGCCGGTGGCAAGCCCGCGCCGGAGTTGCAACGCAAGATCATGGCCTTCCAGCAACTGGTGCAACTCTTTCAGCAAGATCCCTACACGGTCTACGTGAAGTTGAACTTGCTGGACGAAAAAGACCATCCAAAGAACTTCTACAATGCCCTGCAAAGTGGGGGCAAGACAAGCGAAGATGAGGCACCAACGGATAACGAAGTCCTGCAAACCATCGCGATCCGCGCTCTGACTCGACTGAACGAGTTGCTCGCGAAATTTGAGGCGCAGATGGTGGAAGAGATCAAGAGGTCGATCCAGCCGGGTGTTCAACCTGCCGATGTCTTTAAAGCATACATCGCACGCGGCTTACCGATGCAAGCCATCAATTACTTCAATCAAGTGCCTGAGAACGAACGCGATGTGAGTTTCCGGGTCCTGTACATGGAACTGCTTTACTACCTCGGCAAGATCGAGCAGTGCCACAATGATGTGTTCATTGCTGAAGCCTTCGATCCTTCGATGCAACGCGATCCGGCCATTATTGAACGTCTCACCGCACTTCGATTACAGCGGGAGTTGCTCTTAGGCGATTACTTCAAGGCCGACCAAACAGCGATGCAGTTGTTGCAATCGCAATTTACCCCGCTCACGGAAGCCCAAAAGCTACTGGCTGTAACGGATCAACTGAACACTTCCTTCGCGGCGGGCCAGTTGATGGGGATGCTACCGTTTTTGGAGTACGATCGACAACGAACGGAGTTAGCGAACCGACTCTACTCCGAGGCGAACTTCACCTTCCGCCGTGGTGTGATGTGCCTGCTACGTGGCAATGTTCCCGATGCGAAACGACTCTTCGACTTGGCCGATCAACCGCAAGGCATTCCGTTGAGCAAGCTTGGTCAGTCGAACTCGCTGGAGATGAACGTGCTGCTGCCGAAGTACCGTGAGTTGATCAAGAAATACGCGAAGTAAGAAGTCCCCCCGTGGCCGCTGAACTGGGCTACACTGTCACGGGCCTTTGGCCCTGAAATCCACAAGGCCCAAAGGGCCGTAACAGAATAGCCTAGCTCGTTGACCCGAACAATTTGCTTGGACAAGGCATGATGCTACCGCTGCTCAAGTTCGTGCCGATTTTTAAGACGATGCTCTGGGGTGGAAACCGCCTGCCAGAGTTCGTGGGCTACCCCGGTCCAGCCGAAAACGTGGGCGAGGCTTGGGTCCTTTCGGATGTGGATGGATCGCTGAGCGTCGTCGCCGATGGGCCGTTTGCCGGGCATACCTTGCGGGATTTGCTGCAACAGCATCCGAAGGAAGTCTTTGGCGAACAGGTGCCTGCCGATGGCAAGTTCCCGCTTCTGCTCAAGTTCATTGATGCCAAGCAGGAACTGTCGGTGCAGGTTCATCCGAACGACGAGCAAGCCGAGGATCACAAGGGGCCGGGCCATCGTGGCAAGACGGAAGCCTGGGTCATCCTCGATGCCAATCCCGACACCAGCCGCATCTACGCGGGCTTCGCCGATGGCCACAGCGAACAGACATTCCGCCACGCCATGACTACCAACAGTGTGCCCAGCACCCTGCATACCTACACACCCAAACCGGGTGATTGCGTGTTCCTGGAAGCGGGCACCGTTCACGCCATCGGGGCCGACATCCTGCTGTTTGAAGTTCAACAAACTTCGGACATTACCTATCGACTCTTCGACTGGAACCGTGTGGATGCCAAGACCGGCGAACCACGGGAGTTGCACATCGACCGTGGCCTCGCCTGTTCGGACTTCGCCGGTGGGCCGTGCCAACCCGTTGAACTGATTAGCTCGACGCTAGTGGCTTGTCCGTACTTCACGTTGAACCGCTTTGTAGTAACCGCTGACAGTCCACTGTCACTCCCGGATACCGGTGCGTGTCGGGTGCTGGTCGGTACTTCCGGAAGCGGTGTGGTCAACGGTATGTCACTCCGGGCAGGGGAAGTGCTGCTACTGCCGGCCTGCACAGGCAGCGCCACAGTAACGACGGATGATGGATTCCAAATTCTGGAATGTGGTTTGGGTTCATCATGATCGAACTCAATGCAGACATTGGCGAAGGCAGTCCGCATGATGCGGAGTTGATGAAGCTCGTTCAACGGGTGAATATCTGCTGTGGACTGCACGCTGGCAGCCCGGCCCTGTGCAGCAAGACGATGGAGTTGGCCAAGCAGAACAACCTGAAAATCGGTGTGCATCCGGGGTACGACGACCGCGCCAACTTTGGCCGGGTACCTAGCGAGCTGCCCGACCTTGGCACCTCGGTGTTGATGTACCAAGTGGGGGCGATGGCTGCGTTGGCCGAACTGTACTCGGTGGAACTCACGCACCTGAAATTGCATGGTGCCATGTACCACTTGGCCAACGACGACGAAGACTTCGCCGCCGTGGTGCAGCAAGTGGCCGAGAGTTTTGACCTGCCGTTGGTGGTGTTCCCGAATCTGACGTTGCACCGATATTGCATCGATCAAGATTGGCCGTTCCTGCTGGAAGGCTTCGCGGACCGCCGGTACAACCCGGATGGTGCGCTCGTACCGCGCAGTGAACCCAACGCGTTGCTCAGCGACCCCACCGAGGTGTTGGCCCAAGTGAAATGGTTGACGGAAACTCAAGGCGTGCAAACGATCTGCCTGCACGGCGACGGGCCGAAGGCCGTGGAGTTGGCGATGGCCTTATCCCCAGCCTCCAAGTCGTAGTCCAATTGTGATGCACGACTCAGACACTTGTGTCGTGATTGTTCTTGGCTTTAGGCCCAACGGGCCGACCGGTGTTAGCCTGGTCCGGAAGGGCCAGGTTTGGATTGCCTTTTGTGTAAGCCCCGAAGTGGGCGACCGAAACGAGTCCGGACGTCCCGTTGGGGCTTGATCTGGTTGGTGCCGTTTCCCGGCCCTTCCGGACCGGGCTAACACCGGACGCTCCTTTGGAGCTAAGAAATGCAGCCGAGTTGACACAAAACTCAACGATGACCTCACCGACCCGTGACGATTACACACGAGAAGAATTCGCTCGACATCCTGCCTTGTGTTCTGGATACTTCGTTCGCCAGCGATGGGACAATCACACCAAGCGGGCTGATGGTGTTCGGGATAGACTGAACCATCGCAGGCGAGCGACAGAGTGATTTCTGTCGCGTAAGAAGTTCGAGGGCGGGGAGCTGACGGTGGACATTTACACGGAACTAGCCGCAGCCATTCGCCGGGTGTTTCCGGTATCTCGGCTGGAGCCTATCAATGCCGAACAACTGGCTACCGAGCTGCGTGACCACCCAGATGCTCCGCACGACTATTTCGAGTTCCTACAACGGGTCGGATGGGGTTCGCTCGGCAACAGCTACTTCATGATCTACAGCGGGCTAATCGGGCCGCAAGAGATATTCGACCCGGCCACCGCCGCCGAGTTGACAGGAGTGCTGCTGCTCGGTGACGATTTCAGTGGGTGGTCGGTAGGATTCGACACGCAAGCCGGATGGCGGCTGGTAGGAACCGACCACGGAGCGGAGCCACATCCGATAGAGCAGCGATCGTTGTCGGAGTACATCGCACGGCTGGTCGCGGACGCTGAACCAGACGCCGGGAGCATTTAGCACAGGGAACCATGACCCCCGAATTCATGAAACGCCGAAACATCCTGCCTCCGCACAGACAGCCTCAAGGCCGTGGAACTCGCCAAACTGTTGCGGTGCGCCCTTGACGGATTCTTACGTACAATTAGCATGTTGGTTTCCGTGAAATTGACCACCGTGCGCCGAGTGCAAAGGCTGACATGTCCACTACATTGGCAAAAAAAGAAACCGTCGTCCACAACTGGTTCATCATCGATGCCACCGATTTGATCGTGGGTCGCTTGGCCGTAGCCGCATCGAACCTGCTTCGCGGCAAGCACAAGCCAACATACACCCCACACTGCGATACCGGCGATTACGTGATCGTGATCAACGCCGAGAAGGTGCAGTTCTCCGGGCGTAAGTGGGATCAAAAAGAATACCAAACCTACAGCCACTACGCTGGTGGCCAGAAGATCATCCCAGCTAAAGACATGCTGGCCCGCAAGCCAGAAGAAATCATTCGCCTCGCCGTGAAGCGGATGATGGCGAAAGGCCCACTGGCGTACAAGCAGATCACGAAACTCAAGATCTACGCGGGTAGCAAGCACGATCATCAAGCACAGCAACCCGTCGAATTCAAACTTCCTACCGTCAACTAATCAGGCTGAACGCCCAACCAGGAACTCTGCGACATGGCTGAAAAGAAGAAAGTCACGTACTACCTTGGCACCGGTCGGCGGAAATCCTCAGTGGCCCGCGTTCGCGTGACCGAAGGTAAAGGTCAAATCCTGATCAATGAGCGACCGCTGACAGACTACTTTACCGAAGAAAAAGACCGCGCGGCCGTCATGGCGCCGTTGCTCATTACCGAGCAAGGCAACCGCGTAGATGTGATCGTCTCCGTGCAGGGCGGCGGTATCACTGGTCAAGCCGGTGCCGTCATGCAAGGCTTGGCCCGTGCGGTCAAAACGATGTTCAGCCCCAAGGCTGAGCAACGCTCAGTGACTCGCAATCACGTGACCATGATCAAAGGCTTCAAAGCCGCGACCAAAGAATTACCTAAGCCGACCGCCAAGCCAATGATTGGCCCGGACGGAGCACCGCTGCCAGCACCGGTGGTGGTGGAAGATGCAGCGTCGGGTATGGTCAAGAAGTTGCGTGAAAGTGGCTTCCTCACCCGCGATAGCCGGATGAAGGAACGCAAGAAGTACGGTTTGCGTGGTGCACGCCGCGGTACGCAGTTCAGCAAGCGATAATCGAGAGCACTTGTTAGCCTGACGCACCAGC
>JBBRME010000237.1:0-6658 GCA_038230995.1 Gemmatales bacterium | reverse complement strand
CCAACCTTGCAGCGTCTCGTAGATCGGCTTGCAGCGTTCGAGTTGGAACGCATCGCTGGGGAAGTGTTCGACACGTTCGCCGTCGAGGTCGTACGCCACGCACAATTTGAGTTCCGGCAACCCACTCAACACATCGAGCAGCATCACCGTGATTTCATCCACCCCGGCCAATGCAGCGGTGTACTTGATCGTCAGCGCATCGAGCCAGCCAACGCGACGAGGCCGACCCGTGACCGTGCCGAACTCCCGACCGATGGTGCGGATGCGGTCGCCGGTTTCGTCCAGCAGTTCCGTTGGGCATGGCCCACGGCCGACGCGGGTGGTGTAGGCCTTCACGATGCCGATGATGCGCGTGAGGTTTCTGCTCGGCACGCCGCTGCCACCCCAGATGCCACTGGGTAGGCTGCTGCTACTGGTCACGTACGGATACGTGCCGTGGTCTACGTCCAAGAGCGAACCCTGGGCCGCTTCAAACAGGATCTTCTTTCCCTGTCCGAGAGCATCGTGCAGCATCCGGGTGGTGTCGGTGATGTGCGGGCGGATCTGTGCTGCGTAGCCGAGGTACTCGTCGGCCAGTTGATCCGCATCAAACTCCTTGGCCGACTCATGAAAGGCTTTGAGCAGGCGGTTCTTCACCGGCACGATCTGCTTGAGGCGTTCGCGCAGGTGCTTCTCGTGCAGCAGTTCGCCCACGCGGATGCTGTAGCGTCGGCCAACCTTGTCCTGGTAACACGGGCCGATGCCCCGCCCGGTGGTGCCGATCTTCCCGTCGGCTTCGGCTTCGGCCAGGCGTTCTTCTTCCATGTGGTAAGGGAAGATCACGTGGGCATGATCCGACATCACGAGGTTCTTGCCGACCGGTACGCCGGCGTCGCGCAGCTTGCTGACTTCTTCGAGGAAGCGCGGCGGGTACACCACCACACCGTTACCGATGACGCTGGTGACGTGTGGTTTCAGCACCCCGGTGGGCAGCAGGCTGAGGGCGAACTTACGGTCTCCCCACACCACCGTGTGCCCGGCGTTGGCCCCGCCATTAAAGCGCACCACGTATTCATGTTGATCGGAAATCAGGTCGACGATTTTGCCCTTGGCTTCGTCGCCCCATTGCAGCCCTACCACGCACGTTGCGGACATGTTGAACTTCGCCCAGTGATAAAAAGTCAGACTGGACTAGGCTACAGCGCGAGTGAGGAATGGCGAGGACTAAGAACGCATCTCCGAGAACAGGCCAACTTCGCCCAATAGTAAACGGAGTGCGATGGAGTCGATGTCGTTGATACGGAGTGCAGTGACTGTGGCCCGTCCTGCTGGTGTGCGACCAACAAGTTCTCCGAATGATTCAATCGACCAGACGAAGTGAATCATCCAGTCGTCATGTCTGGGATGAAATAAATTCACGGTGACGCCAGTCAGTTCGTCCGTCGCTTCTCGCACGCTCCACAACTTCAGTGCGTCGGGCATCAGAAAACGCACTCATAAAGCCGATCGCATTTCCGGAAATTCATCTGAGAGACGGTTGATGGCCAATTCCAAGATGCGACGATCCAATTCCATCGGCAACGTGTAGGCTGCAATTCGTTCAAGAGCCTTCATAGACGACGCCAAGGCCGACCGACGCTTGGGTTTAAGTACTGCAAACATGGCTAACCTCGCTTAATCGATAGCCCCATTTTATGGGGCATGAGCACGGTGTGTCAGGATTCTGCAAGCTCCTATCGCGGCTCTTACGGAGTCGATGTCGATCATTAATGACCAAATGGTGGTACGTGATCCACGGCGAAGGGCAGCGTGTTTTCGGCATACAAAAGTCGGCACCAGGCTCGTGCGAGGCGAACGAATGAACCGTCGGATTTTTCTTTTGGGTAGTGCTGGGACCATGAGTGTGTTGGCCTCAGCGGGTGTTGGAGCCGGCAAGGAACTCGCCGTAGATGTCGCCATCATCGGCGGGAGCTTCGGCGGCGTGGCCGCAGCGTTGGGGGCGTGCCGTAGCGGGGCAAAGAAGGTGGTGATGACCGAAGAATCAATCTGGATCGGTGGTCAACTCACGAGCCAGCTTGTGCCACCCGACGAACACCAGTTCATCGAAGGTGGAGGTAGCACCGACAGCTATCAGGCACTGCGGAACACAACCCGTGAGATGTACCGAAAGCGGAAGAATCAACCGCTGACGGAAGCCGCACGCGGCATCAAGAACCTCAACCCCGGCAACGGTTGGGTGAGCCGATTGTGCAATGAGCCAACGGTGAGCTTGGCCGTGTTAGAGGGAATGCTTCAGCCGTACATCGCCAGCGGTCAACTCACGATCCTCAAGCAAACCAGACCCGTTGCGGCGGATGTATCTGGCGACACGGTGAAAGCCGTGACCATGGAGGATCACGAGGGTATGCGCAGCACCATCACCGCGAAGTTCTTCCTGGACGCCACCGATGAAGGCGACTTGCTGCCGATGACCAAGACGGAGTATGTGACCGGCACCGAGAGCCAGAAGGAGACCGGTGAACCAAACGCAGCAGACAAACCCCGGCCTGGCAACATCCAGAGCTTCACGTACAGCGCGGTACTCGAACATGCACCGGGCAAAGAGTACATCATCGACAAGCCAAAAGATTACGACTTCTGGAAGAAGCAACAGCACGGCGGCAACACGGTGTTTCAGTGGGAGAAACCGGCCTATGCCTTTTACCCGCTGGGTGAAAAAGATCCGGCCACACCGAAGCTCATGAACTTCTGGACGTACCGCCGAATCATCGATAAGCGGCAGTTCACCCCCGGCAGCTACCCCGGCGATGTGACCGTCATCAACTACCACCAGAATGACTACGCCCTGGGCAGCAGCCACTTCGGCACACCGGAGGACGGTGCCAATCACCGCAAGGCCGCCAAGGAACTGACCCGTTGCTTCATCCACTGGCTGCAAACGGAATCCCCACGCGCCGACGGCAAGATCGGTTGGCCCGACCTTCGCCCAGCCAGCCAGTTCACCGGCACCGCCGACGGCATCGCCATGAGTCCGTACATCCGCGAGAGCAGGCGAATTGTTCCGCTCTTCCGCGTGCTTCAGCAGCACGTCAGCTTTGATTTGAAAGTCAAGGAGTTGGGCAAAGACAAAGCCCGCGCTGAAGAATACAAGGATAGCGTGGGCATCGGCCTGTACCTGTACTTCGACTTACACAAAACCTGCGAGGGCTACAGCAACGGCGGTGGCGGGAAAGTCTTCCCATTCCAGATACCACTGGGTGCGCTCATCCCGCAACGGGTGACCAATCTGCTGGCCGCGTGTAAGAACTTGGGTGTTACGCACATCACGAACGGCTGCTACCGCCTGCATCCCGTTGAGTGGAACATCGGTGAATCTGCAGGTGTGCTGGCCGCGCACTGCGTGGCCCACGGGCAGACGCCCAAGCAGGTGCGGGAAGACGGCAAACTTCTCGCCGCCTATCAATCTGAACTTGTGAAGCAGGGCATCCGCCTCGAATGGCCCAAGAAGCAGTTGCAGGGGTAATCGGAATAATTCTCGAATCGCTAACCAACACCGTGTCTCTTATCTTGTAGACGCCTACGGAACGGTTCATGCGTGCCTTGCAACAACTCGCCCGGCACCTGCTACTGCCTCCGCCATCGGAGTCGGATGCGTTGCTGCTGGCCCAACTGGCCGGCAAGCAAACCGACCCCGCGCTGGGTGTGGCCCAGCGGCTGCTGTGAGACTGGGGAAAGACGAGGAAGAAAATGGTACAAAGCAGGGTCGGGTTGAACGGTGCGGAAGAAGAGAGGACGGAAGTAAATTCGTGGACGGGATTTGGCGCTCGGCTGGCGTAGGTCTTGATGTACAATTTGTCTAACGATCGGAAATTGGTCAACATTGGGACTGGGTATGAATGATGTGACTCACATACCGATCGACGACCCAAGTCTGATACAGGTCGAACCATCGTCGCGGTGTAACCTCCGCTGCCAGATGTGCCCGGTCACCACCAAGGGAACACTCTCGACACAGAATCCCGGCACGATGTCAGGTGAAATCTGGGATCAAGTCCGTGATATCGGTGGCCGCATTGGCAAGGTGCTGATGACTGGGTTTGGTGAACCGTTCTTGCACCCGGATTTTTTGGGCATGCTTCGGGATCTAGATTCGCGGGGCGTCGTGATTGCTTTCTCGACCAACGGGATCCTGGTCACCGATGAAATCGTCCGACAGCTCAACGAGTTGAAGAACCTCACACACGTGAATGTTTCGATCGACTCACCGGATGCGGACGTGTATCGCGAAGTCCGCCGTGGGGATGTCCACCGTGCATTGCTGGGACTGAAAAAGTTGGTGCAAGGTCTGAGCGAAGGCAGTTCACGTGTCACTGTTTCATCACTGCTTATGGCTGGCACCGCTGAAAGCCTGCTGAGCTTTCCGGCCATTTTGCAGCAAGTGGGAGTTCGCAAATGGCACATCCAAAGCATGGCCGACTGGAACCGCGACCTGCTGACGTGGCACCTGTTCCGTGGTGGTGTTTCCAAAGACTACACGGAACGCATCCGACAAACGGCCATCGACCACGGCGTCGATTTGGTGTTCGAGAACCCGGAACGGATTGATCTCGAGGAGAACCAGCCGGAACTGGCGGTACGGAAGTTTCACACGAAGTCCGAGTCGGTCGTCGGCGATTCGCGGGTCTGCAACGCCCCGTGGGATGCCCCGTTTGTGGATAAGGACGGCCGCGTCCTACCCTGTTGTTATGCCGACCCGACAGCCGTGATGGGCGACCTGCGTGAAGAGTCGTTCGACGCGATTTGGAACGGAGAGAAGTATCGGAACTTCCGCAACGACCTGGTGAACGGCGGGCGATCGCTGCCGCAAATCTGTGCGAACTGCACCATTGCCCCCGCTGGCACCCACCCACGCGGACAGTTCGCTGCGGAACTCTGTCTCGACGAATCGGTGCTGAGCGGCGTTGGCCCGTTCCGGCTGGTTGTTAAAAACGTCGGCGTGAACAGTTGGGATCAAGGCAGTGGTCTACGCATCGCCACGGCGGAACCCAAGGATCGAACGTCGGCTTTGCTTCACCCCGGTTGGCTCTCCGTGAATCGCGTCTGCACTTTTCAGGAACAGGTTGTTCATCCCGGTGAGAAGGCCACATTCGAGTTGCCTATGACACAGGGCCTCGCACCAATCACGGAAGCGTTTCAACTCGTCGCTGATGGTCTCAAATGGCTGCCGCATTCCCAGTTCACGCTGACTGTCCTCCCGACGCAAACAAGGCCATCGTCGTTGTTGTCCAGATGGAGTTGGCACTTCCGCCATGCGATGAACATCACACCTTTTGGACGACCTCTCCGCAAACTCAAGGCGAAATTGCTGCGACGAACAGACGCCGTTCAACAGTGAGTGCGGTTGAAGTCAGCAATCATTTCTGCAGGCGTTTCCTTTTTTCCCGAATCGCATCGCAACTCGCTGTCTCTTATCCTGTAGACGCCTACGGAACGGTTCATGCGTGCCTTGCAACAACTCACCCGGCACCTGCTGCTGCCTCCGCCATAGGAGCCGGATGCGTTGCTGCTGGCCCAACTGGCCGGCAAGCAAACCGACCCAGCGTTGCGTGTGCTGATGCAACGCTACGGCGGGTTGGTGCTGGGCGTGGCCCAGCGGGTGTTGCGCGGATGAAGTCTCGACTAAAGCCCACGGTTGAACTGCCAGATACACCAGCCCCAACTCAACCGCACCCGGTGGAACAAGCTTACGTACTTGGACTGATTGACGCAGAGATCGCCCGGTTGCCCACCCGGTCCCGTGATTTCGTTCACCATGCAGGAGATCCTTCGCATGGCTGCTCAACGTGGGATGAAGATGTTGGGGATGAGCGTGCTGGCCACGGGCATCGGCACCAGCCTTGTGTGGTTGGGTAGCCCCGTGCCGGTGAAGGCCCAAGAAAAAGGGGTGGAGAAACCCAAACCACCTGCTGAGGCCAAGAAGCCGAGCGATGCGAAGGCCGAACACGAAGCTCAGGGCATCACTATCACGCCGGAAGATGTGCCCACAAAGAAGGCGAAGTAACTCAAGTTCACCCTGCCTTCCGGCCTGGGCTACATGTGGCGATCCGTGCGGGGTGCTGGAAAATTCAGCTCTCGGCGAGAGCTGGACTACGAATAACGCTGTCGGTGAGAGTTGGTTATTCAGAACGGTAAGCTGATCTCTCCGAGATCAGCATTAATACTCAGCTCTTGGCGAGAGCTGAGCTACGAATGCCGCTCTTGGCGAGAGCTGGACTACGAATGCAACTCTCTCTCGCGGACTCTTCGCACGCGGCTCGTAAGAAAAAACCCATGCTCATACACTATCCGGCATGAGCACACTTCTTCTCAAGCAGGGTCGCGTGATCGACCCGAGTCAGGGTCTGGATCAGGTCACTGACCTCTACATCGTCGATGATCTCGTCGTGGGTTACGGCCCGCACCCGGGCCTCAACCCCACCACCGTCATCGACTGTACCGGCAAGATCGTCTGCCCTGGTCTGATCGATATGCACGTCCACTTCCGCGAGCCAGGCCGCGAGGAAGACGAGACCATCGAGACCGGTGCGAAGGCCGCGATTGCTGGGGGCGTCACCACCGTGGCGTGCATGCCGAATACCGAACCTGCGCTCGACACTCGTGACGCTGCAGAGTTCGTTAT
>JBBRME010000236.1:0-6701 GCA_038230995.1 Gemmatales bacterium | reverse complement strand
CTGACCAAGGCCCTCGCTGACACCAAGTTGTCAGCGGATGTGGCCAAGGTGGGTATCCGTGCGGCACGGGCCTCGGCTCAACCGGATATGGCGTTGATTGATGCCCTCAGCAAAGCGGGCCAGCTCGATGCCGCGAAGAAACTGCCGACCAAGGCCGAACTCAATCAACTGTTGACCGGCGTAAAAACCAAAGGCGACCCAATCCGTGGCGAAGTGGTGTACCGCCGGGCGGAGTTGAACTGCCTGAAGTGCCACGGCATCGCCGGGGCCGGTGGACAGGTGGGGCCGGACATGACGAGCATTGGGGCCAGTGCCCAGGTGGATTACCTGATCGAGAGCCTGCTCAACCCGAATGCGAAGATCAAGGAAGGGTACAACTCGTTCATCATCACCACGGACGACGAGACTGTGTACAGCGGCATCAAGGTGCGTGAGAACGGTCAGGAAATCGTGCTGCGGGATGCCGAAGGCAAGCTGATTACCATCAGCAAGGCCGACAAACCGGTGCAGAAGCCCGGCCAATCGCTCATGCCCGTGGGCCTGGTCGATGGTCTCACGCAGCAGGAATTTGTCGACCTCGTGCGGTTCCTGTCCGAACTCGGTAAGGGGCCATACCTCGCCCAGCCGGGCAAGGTGGTTCGCCGCTGGGAAGCCGTGCAACCGACCAAGGAGCTGTTCACCGCTGTCACGCGGGATCGCCTGGCAGCCGTGGCCACTGCCACGGACTTGAGCTGGGCTGCGTTGTACTCGAAAGTGGGCGGTGAGCTACCGGTCGAGGACATGACCAAGTGGAAGATCGGTAAAGGCGAGTTCCAAAGCGTGGTTCGGTTCCAACTGGATGTGACCACCGCAGGTGAAGTGGGATTGAACATCCCGGATACAACCGGGCTGACACTGTGGCTGGATGGAGCGCCACTCACTGTTGAGAAGGCCATGATGTTGAAACTCGCCCAAGGGGTGCGAACCATCACCATCCATACCAAGCTCGATCAGCGGACGACTCCGCTTCGGGTGGAGCTTGCGGAAGTGAAAAACAGCCCGGCTCGGGTGGCCATCCTCGGCGGGAAGTAAGTGTGGTTCTCTTGCCAACAATTCTGTTTCTACTTGTCTTCGTGGCAATCCACCTACTGGAACCCACTTTCTTGTTGCAGCCAATGAGCCTCTCGCGTGACGGCAAGCACGCGACTCTTGGCTATATCCTTTTTGCAACGTTGACGATGGTCGGACTTGGCCAATGCCTGATGTACTGGATTGCACGGCGAAAGATTGAGTTTGTTGTGCAACTGGTGGCGCTGGGGATGTTGATTTTCGTTGCTGTCACCCCCTCGCGGGACAGTGATCACACTGTAGCTTCCCTGATTCTGTTAGTTTTCATTTTCGTCTTCTATGCGATCCGGTTGTATTTCGCGAGCAGCATTTGGTTCTTCGCTCATCTCATGGCACCCGTAGCACTGGCTGCACTTGCGGCGGTGAAGCAGAGCTACGGCTTGGTGCAGAAGAGCGTCATACTGTACTCCGTTTTGCTTATCAACATCGATTGCTGGTGCATGCTGGGCACACTTTGGTTTCCTCGTCGTGAGAAGCCTGTTCGCAGGAAACGGTTCAGCTACAAGCTTTCAAGAAAGAAGAATCAGCCACGCCCAGGTAGCGCGTAGTACCCGTCTGAGGAGATATTGAATCGCAATCCGTAGGCGCTGGTGAGGTGTTCCGCTGTCAGGACGTCCTTCGGCGCACCGAAGGCCACCACTCCTGTGGTGGAGAGCAGCAGCACGAGGTCGGCCCAGCCTGCGGCGATGTTCACATCATGCAGCGACATCAGCACACTGACTTGCCGATGTCGCAACTCATCGCGTAACAATTGCAACGTTTCGTACTGGTAGAGTGGATCAATCGAAGCGAGTGGCTCATCGAGCAACATCAACGGGCATTGTTGCGTAGCGGTCATGGCCAAGCGTGCTCGCTGGAATTCTCCGCCTGAGAGTTCAAGGATCGACCGCTCGGCAAGTGTGTCGATCTTCCAGCGTTTCAGTTGCTCATTTACCACAGTCACATCAGCGGCACTGGTGCTGTTCCACCAGTCGGAGTGTGGTGTGCGACCGAGCGATACGAATTCGCGCACCGTGAACGGCCAATCGGCGATGGACTGCTGTGGAGAGTAGGCAACGAGCTTAGCTCGGTCTCGTGTGCGTAGTTTGGTGATGGGGCTTCCATCAAGTGTGATGCTGCCACCAAGTATCTGCAGCACACCGGCCATGGTCTTCAAGAGGGTGGACTTGCCACTGCCGTTCGGCCCTAGCACCGTTAGCAAGCAACCTGCCGGTACAGCGAACGACACACCACTGACCACCACACGTGAACCGTAGCCGCATGACAATTGATCGACCTGTAGCAGGCTCATGGGCTGCTTGCCCCCATCAAGCGGGATCGGCCCAGTACCCACAGGAAGACCGGTCCGCCAATCACGGCCGTCACCACACCCAGTGGAAGTTCTAAAGGGGCTACTACAAGCCGAGCGAGCAGATCGGCACTTTGCACGAGTGCAGAACCGAGCAACGCGGAAACGAGAATGGTACGGCGTTGCAGGCCACCCACCAACGGTCGGGCCAGATGAGGGGCGATCAGTCCCACGAAGCCAATAATGCCAGCCGATGCTACTGCAGCGGCCACGGCCATGCTCCCGGCGAAGAGAGTCCAGGCCGCGATCGTGCGGGTTTTGTAGCCGAGTGTCGTGGCCACATCATCGCCCAACACGGCTGCATCGAGTGGCTTGCCCAGCAACACCAACACGCCTACGGAGATCGTCACACAACCGCTAGCCAGCCCGACCGTGAACCACGATACGCCACCCAGTCCACCGAGCAGCCAACTGACGATACGCGGAAGTTGTTGATCGTGGATGGCTAACAGTAACCAGACCACTGCACCAAGCATGGTGCCCAACGTGCTGCCAACCAGTAGCAGCGACACGGAAGGCAAGCGCCGCACCGCGGCGTAACCATACACGAACCACACGGCCAGTAACGCACCGACAAAGGCCCCCAACGCTGCTCCGCCGATGCTCGCGAAGCCGAACACGATCATCATCACCGCACCGACAGCTGCGCCACTGGACGAGCCGACGATGAAGGGATCGGCCAACGGGTTGCGAAAGAGCGCCTGATACGCCGCCCCGGTGGCACCCAAGGTGGCACCAACCATAATGCCAAGGATCGCGCGAGGCAACCGGAGTTGAAACAGGATCGTCCGGTCGATCGATGGTTCAGCCAAGTTGAACGCATTGCTCAGGTTCAATGGCACGGAACCCAGCAACACAGATGCAAACAACAGGACAGCGAGCAGCAACGATGCTACTAACACGATGAGGTTCAATGGCAGGCGATGCACTCGGTTCACGTCGGTTGTTTACCGAGATACTCGAAACGAGGGACAGTCACACCGTTGTGAACGACGGTTTCCCGAAACATGGTGAGTGGGCGAATCCAAAGTCCGCGCTCGCCGTAGTCGGCCCGGTAGACCACGAACCATTCCAGCGTTTCGCTGTGTCGGGCAACGTCGATGACCTGATAGTTCAGGCCCTTGAAGTGGCGATACGGCCCAAGCGGGAGGTTCGGTTGCACAACGGGAAACCTAGTGGATGCTTCGGCATGGTATCGAACTAGCCGAAGCATGGCGAACGGTGGGTATAAGATGTTGGTACACCGGTGATCGAGGAACTGCTGTTGTCTGCGAAGAAAAAACTCTGGCGATTACACGCCAACGAACCGCAAGCCAGCGCGGTACTGGCCAAAGCACTGGGTGTGAATGCCATCGTGGCGCAGTTGCTCATCAATCGTCGGGTGACGTCACCAGCGGAAGCCAGGTTGTTTCTCGATGCTCCCATGTCCGCGTTGCACAATCCGCAGTTGTTGCCCGGTGTTCCAGCCGCCGCCGCACGAGTCGTCCAGGCCATCAAGGCGAAGGAACCCATCTGCATCTATGGCGACTACGACGTAGACGGCACCACGGGCACGGCCATCCTTGTGGGGCTGCTGAGTCGGTTGGGTGCGGTGGTCACGTTCTATGTTCCGCACCGGATCGACGAAGGCTACGGCTTGAACGAAGCAGCGCTGCGCGAGTTGGCCAGTCAGGGCGTGAAGATGGTCATCACCGTGGACTGCGGCATCACAGGTCACAAGGAAGCCTTGGTGGCGAAGGAAATCGGGCTGGAATTGATTGTGACGGATCACCATGAGATGAAGCCGACGCTGCCCGAGGCGATGCTGGTGCATCCGCGATTGCCCGGCTCGGCGTATCCGTTTCATGGCTTGTCCGGCTCGTGTGTCGCGTTCAAATTGGCCTGGGCCATTGGTCAGGCGGCCAACGGCGGGGAACGGGTGACGCCGGAGTTACGCGAGTTTTTGCTGGATGCGATGGGCTTGGCTGCACTTGGGTTGGTGGCCGATGTGATGCCCCTGAGAGATGAGAACCGTATCTTCACCCGGCACGGTTTGCGAAGATTGGTCAAGCACCCAGGCTTGGGAGTGAAGGCACTGCTCGATGAAGCAAAGTTGAGTGAAACGGTGAAGGCCGAGGATGTGAGCTTCAAGCTCGGCCCGCGCATCAATGCAGCCGGTCGGTTGGGTTGTGCCCGGCTGGTGGTGGAACTGCTGACCACCACGAACCCTCGCAAGGCCAAGGAACTGGCCGAGTTTCTGGAGAAGCAAAACGGCGACCGGCAAACTCTGGAACGCCGCATGACCACACAGGCCAAGGAGTTGGTCGAGCAGCAGGGTTACGCGGAACACCCGGCCATCGTGGTTGGCTCGGAAGACTGGCATCAGGGTGTGGTGGGTATCGTGGCGGGGCGGTTGTCGGATACCTTCGGGAAGCCTGCCTTGGTGGTGAGCTTGAAACCGAATGACGAGCCGAGTTCCGGCTCGGGTCGGTCGTTCAGTGGCTTCGCACTGCACACGGCCATGGATGCGTGCAGCGACCTGCTGGAATCGCACGGCGGCCATGCCGCGGCGGTGGGCTTCCGTGTGAAACCATCGAACTTAGAAGAGTTGCGACGACGGTTTTGTGAAGTGGTGCAGGCAAGTTGCCCCGATGGCCCACCACCGGCATACCTCGAACTCGATGCAGAGATCCCGCTTGCTTCCTTGAACTTCCCATTGATGAACGACATCGACAAGCTCGAACCCTACGGTACCGATCATCCGCGTCCGCGTTTCCTCGCCACGGCCGTGACGATTGATGGCACACCCAAACGCATCGGTGTGGGCGAACGCCACTTGAGCTTCCGCGTACGGCAGGGTGGAACTTCGATTCGTGCCGTAGCGTGGGGGATGGGCGAACGGATTGATGAACTGCCCAAGGGCGGCGAGCCGATTTGCATTGCTTTCACACCAAAGGTCAATGAGTGGAACGGCTACCGCAACGTCGAGATGGAAGTGGTGGACTTTCAGGTGGGTGCCGTGGCCCAGTTGGGGTGAGCTAGGCTGTGCAGATCAAGCCGTAGGGCGGTACGAGGCCTTGCGAGTGCCGCATTAGAAAATCCAGACCGGCGGCACTCGCGAAGCCTCGTACCGCCCTACTTCTTCAGTTCGTTCAGTAATGCGTCATCCATGTAGTCGCAATGCTTTGCACCTTCGAGCCGGAAGAATTGCTTGGTATGTGTTGTTGCGGCATCGAACAACGCTTGCCCCTGAGCAAAAGGAATGGTCGCGTCCAGCGTACCGTGAACAACAAGTAGCTGTCCTTGGAACGACTTGATGCGTTCGACACTATCGAAGTGATTTCGCATGAGCAGGCGACACGGTAGAAACCAAAAGCGGTGTGCGGCGGCATCGGGAATTCGCGTATACGTACAGCATATGACAAGTTTGCGACAAGGCTGTGTCATCGCCAGCTCCACGGCAACCCCTCCACCGAGAGATTCACCAAGCAAGATGATGTTGGAAGGGGCGATCTGCTTGGTGTTCACCAACCAGTCGTACGCAGCATGGGTAGCGGCGTAGCAACCTGATTCGCTGAATGAACCGGTAATTTTGCCGAAGCCGGGGTAATCGAAGATCAGAAAACCCGGGCCATCCAGTCGATTCTGCATGTCCACGATGTGTCGGCCACGATGGCTGAGATTGCCGCCGTTGCCATGACAGTACAGCACCACACGGTCATTGTTCGGATTCGTCGGTGGGAACCACCAAGCATGAATCGGCCCGTGGTCGGCTGTGGAAAGTTGGATGTCTTCCACTTGGTCGTTTGGTTTCGGGCTCCAAGAGTCTGCCCCCTGTGGCAGGTACACCAGCGTGTTCTCGAAGCTAAGCGCCCCAATGAGGACAACAAGGTAAACGATGGCGAACATCGCCAACAATCTTAGTCCACGGATCCACCATGGGCGTTTCGGCTTTGGTACTTGTACTGTCATGCCTGATACACCGTGGGATCCGCAACCCTCGCATCGGCGAAGCCTTTCTTGCGGAGCAGGCAGGAGTCGCAATGGCCGCAGGCGCGGCCTTCGGTGTCGGGGTCGTAGCAACTCAAGGTATTGGCGAAGTTTACGCCTAACTTTGTACCCAGCGAAATGATCTCAGCTTTGGTCATCTGCAACAACGGTGCGTGGACACGGAAGCGACCTGTCCCTTCAGTACCCGCTTTTGTTGCGAGGTTGGCGAGTGACTCGAACGCTTCGAGAAACGCCGGTCGGCAATCCGGGTAGCCGG
>JBBRME010000235.1:0-6820 GCA_038230995.1 Gemmatales bacterium | reverse complement strand
CTGCGAACTTCAGCTTGTCCGACTTCACTTCTTCGAATGACGGGATGATTGCATTGTCCGGGATGGCGAGGCTCCTGCCGAGCCGCAACTTCGGCTCGGCAGGAGCCTCGCCATCCCATTCAAACAGTTCAGAAGTTTCCTTCGCACCCAACGCATACGCCACACTGCGTAAGTCGCGGCAGTCTTTCAGTGTTTTGCCGTCGCGGAGGCGTCGGGCGATCTCGACGATGTTGGTTTCGCCCATGCCGTAGGAGACAATGTCGGCCTTGGAGTCCAGAAGGATGCTGCGTTTGACCGTGTCGCTCCAGTAGTCGTAATGGGCTAGTCGGCGCAGGCTGGCCTCCACGCCGCCAGCTACCACGGGCGTACCTGGGAAGGCTTCGCGGCAACGCTGGCTGTACACAAGTGTTGCCCGGTCGGGCCGAAGACCGATGCGACCACCGGGGCTATAGGCGTCGTCGTTCCGCACCTTCTTGTTGGCCGTGTAATGGTTAATGAGGGAATCCATGTTCCCGGCTGATACGGCGAAAAACAGGCGTGGCTTGCCGAATTGCCGCCAGGCGTCAGCGGTTTTCCAGTCGGGTTGGCTGAGAATGGCCACGCGGAAGCCATAGTGCTCCAGGCTGCGGTGGAGTATGGCCATCGCAAAGCTAGGGTGGTCGATGTAGGCATCGCCAGTGACGAAGACAATGTCCACGGCATCCCAGCCGAGTTCGTCCATTTCGGCCCGCGAAATGGGGGCCAACGGGGCGGCGTGGTTCGCCGTCCACATGGGTAACGTCAGCTTGGCCGGTTTCTGTGACATCGGATTTTGGTCTGCATCTGTGCTGGGCGCGAAAAAGTACACTTCTTGATGTTAGCACGACGGGCTGCAGATCGGTGGCGGGTTTACATCTTGTCGATGAATCGTGCAGACGAAGAAAATAATTGTTGACCATCGCCACTTTGTGATGGAGATGAATTTTCGGATTGGGTAAGTTTTACCAGACGTGACAACTGAGCAAAGGCGAGAGAACGCTAGTTACGCTTTCTCTCTTTCCAGTTGACTCAATAAAAGGTATGCTCTCACAATAATCTGCGACGATAGCGACGCACAGCAGCAGGTGGATTACCACCTAGGAGCGACATCATGGCGGATCGCGTTTTCACATTGAAGCGATGGCTGGCCGCCGCCGTGACTACGGCAGTCGCTGGATCGGCAGTGCAAGCACAAAGTCAGCCCGATTTGACGCTCCGCTACCGCGAATTGACCGAACGCGATGCGCTGAAATTCACAATGAAGTCGCCAGTGGATGCGAAAGCCCCACCCACCACGACCACGAAACCCGTTGGCTGGATGAACTGGGAATTCCCGGACAGTATCACCAGTACGATGGGTTTTGATCCAAACCTTAAAGCATTTTGCGTTGAGCCACTCATCCCAGTGACACCTGGGATGGAATACGGCTTTACGATCGATAATTTCGGCAAACCACGCGATTTTGCAGGCGTGGTCGACGACAAAGACGGCGACGCCGTCGCCAAAAAACGTACTGCTTTCGTTCGCGAACTGTACGGTCGTTACTATGGCGACTTGGTGAAAGACCCAGCTGCCGTTGCCCCAGCCTTCCAGACGGCTCTCTGGGAACTGGTTGGCGAAAACGAAATGCCGGACGGCCCGATGCCGTTCAGCCTGTACACCGGTGGCTTTCAAGTTGCCTACCAGAACGAAAAAGACGCCCCGCTTTACGTCAAGTCGGCCCAAGGCTATCTGCAATCGCTCACAGGTGACGACACATCCTTCACCTCGAACCCAGAACTCGCCGGGATGGAACTCGTCCGGTTGAGCGGGACTAAAGGCGGTAACGGTGCCATTGCACAATCTCAACTGGTGCTTCGCCAACGTGGTGGAGTTTCAACGGCAAACTCCCCGTTCTCTGGTGCACCGGTGTTGTCGGGTGGCGGTGGTTTGTCCGGCGGACTTGGTGGACTCGGTAATGCTTTAGGTGCACTCGGTTCACGTGGAGGCGGTGGTGGTGGTTTCGGCGGTGGGTCATCCGGTGGTGGCGGCGGATTTTTCGGCAGCGGTGGTGGTGGCACCAACGTGCGCACCGATAGTTCGAACCCGAGCACGCCGAATCCGATTGTTCCCGTACCTCCAACACCTCCAACACCACCAGTGCCTCCTGTTCCACCAGTGCCTCCTGTTCCACCCGTGAACCCTCCTGTTCCACCCGTGAACCCTCCTGTTCCACCTGGCCCACCAGTGCCGCCCGTGCCCCCTGGTCCACCCGTTCCGCCGGTGCCACCAGTACCACCAGTCACTCCACCGGTTCCGCCAGTGCCGCCTAATCCGGTGCCAGCTCCACCAGCGGCAGTGTTGGGCTTAATCGCAGCTGGTCTCTTTGCGGTGCGAAAGCTCACCAAAAAGACCCGAGGTACCGAAGAAGTCGCTGGCTAACGATTACAATTTATTGTCAGTCACCCAACGCTGCCGTGATCCTTCACGGTAGCGTTTTTTTGTGTCGTGCCGGTCGTTCGGGCCAGCGCGGCCTCTCCGTCACAGTTCAGCGGTAGGCTGCAGAGTCAGAGTCCCGAACGCTGATTGTCCAAGTCGATGATTTCAAGTAGACCTAAAGACTCGGATACTTGAAAATGCGACCCTATCCAAATGCCACTGCGTTGTTTTACCGTTTGTTACCGCTACTGCCGGTCATGCTCGCGTTGGTCAGCCAAGCCCAGGCTCAACGTGTGCAAGTGCTTGGCTCCGGGGTTGTCTCTCGGCCAGCGTGGATCGGGCCTGGGCCGGGTTTTGGTGGATCCGTCGGACCCGGAGTTGGCTGGAGCTACACAGGCGTCAACGGTGGGCCACGCACGGTCGTCGTCGGCCCTGCTTATGGGCTGTTTGGCTATGGTTTCCCTGCAGCAAATGGGTCGTTCTGGACGAACGGTTTGAGTTTATACGGCCCACCAGTGCCGACGTATGCCCCGGTGCCAGGCAGCTTTGGCGGTTCAGACGCACATCGCTTTTACATGAATCCTCCGATTTTTGGTTACGGCTTGAATGCACTGTCCTATCGGTCACCTTCGCCTCGACTTTCAACACCCAGCGTGAGCGTGTATCCAACTTCGGCACCAGTCGTACTACCTGCCCCAAGTGCGCCAGGTTTGTGCCGCTTAGAAGTTCGAGTTCCTGATAGCAACGCCGAGGTGTGGATCAACAAAACTAAAACAAAGTCGAGCGGGCTCGAACGCACCTTTGAATCTCCGGAGCTGACTCAAGGTTCCGAGTTCGAGTACGAACTGGTGGCTCGCTGGGTAGTGAATGGCGAAAAGCAAGCCGAGAGTAAAAAAGTAACTGTCTCTGCAGGGAAAACACTACTTGTGGACTTCCGTGAGGAAAGTGCTCTCGTAGCCCCGAAAGCCGGGCGATAAGCTGCGATGATGCCTCAAACCAGTGCCAAGCCGTACCTGTGGATGTTGTGCGGCAGTGCCTGGTTCGCGGCGATGGTGCTGTTCATCGATGCCTGCAAGGGCCAGTGTGCCTGGCAAACCGTCGCCACGGTGCGGGCCGCCGTTGCCACCATCGTGGCCTTTCTGCTTGCCGTCTCGACCCGCGTTCCGCTCGTCTTCCCCGGCCCACGCACCCTTTGGCTTCGCAGCATTTCGGGCAGTTGCAGCATGGTGGCTACCTTCTATGCGCTCACGTACCCTGATGTGCATGTATCGGATGTACTGGTCATCACCAACTCCTTCCCCATCTGGCTGGCATTGCTGTCATGGCCGCTGTTCGGTGATCGCCCAACTCTGACGGTTATCCTTGCCATCCTGTGTGCCGTGGTCGGTGTAGCAGTCATTTATCAAGCCGATTTCCGTTTGTTCACACTGGCCCATTTATCCGCTGTATTTGCATCTTTTTTCACCGCCGTAGCCATGATGGGCCTGAATCGCCTGAAGGGATTGCAGTCGCTCGCCATCGTCACGCACTTTTCCGCTGTCAGCACCGTGTTTTGCCTGGCGAGCTTCTTCATCTTTCCTATTCAGTTAGGCCTTCCTACCGTACCCGTGACCACATTTCTCTGGTTGAAACTTCTGGCAGTGGGCGGGACTGCTACAGTTGGACAGGTGTTTCTAACGAAAGCGTTTCGTGGTGGTGTCGCCACGAAGGTCTCAGTGGTCGGGTTGTCGCAGGTGGTGATGGTGATGCTTTGGGAAAGCATCATGGATGGTCGACTCTTCACCCTCTGGCAACTTCTTGGTGCGACTCTGGTCCTTGGCCCGACAGCTTACCTCATGGCCCGTGACCGTAAGAAGCCGGAACCGGTGGTTGAGACGCCCGTCGCCGCGATTGAGTAAGTCGACTATTTCATGTCGACTCTGCATCCTTATTTTTCTGCGTTCGATCACCATGGCCCAGCGACTTGTCCGGGGCGATGATGTCGCGGACAACCTGCTTCAGTTCCGTGATGTCCGGAAAACGACCCTGCTCCTTCCTGCACCACAACCGAACACCGTTGGCATCAATGTCAAATTGGCCCGACTCACCCGGCAGCAGGCTCAATTCCGTGATCTCGGCTTCAAACGTGGTCAGTAGCTCCTGGGCCATCCACGCGGCACGCAGGAGCCAACGACACTTCGTGCAGTAGCGAATCTCGACCTTGTTCATGCTTACTTGTCCTTGTCGTCCGTCTTCTTCAGCGGCAGCCCATCCGTGCCGATCGGGCCGCACGCCACCACGGTGAGCTTCTTGGGGTCGAGGTGCTTCTTCGCCACCTTCTGCACGTCTTCCACGGTGATCGCTTCAATCTTTGCTTTGTACTTCGCCAGGTAATCGAAGCCGAGCTTGTTGCGTTCGATGTTGAGCAAGGTAGCGGCAATGCTTTCATTGCTGGTCAGCGTAAAGGCCAAGCTACCGGTGAGGTACTTCTTCGCGTCCTCCACTTCGGTCTTCGTGGCGGCTTCATTACGAATGCGATTGAACTCCTTCAAGAACCCCTCCCGCACCCAGACGAACTTATCCGGGAAGGTGCCGATGTACCCGGTGAAGGTGCCGGGCTGGATGCCCGCACTGTCGCTGATGCTGGCCCGCACGGTGTACGCCAAACCCTGACGATCGCGCAGCGAGCTTGACAGTCGATCCGTAAAGCCGGGGCCGACACCGAGGACGTTGTCCATCACCTGCAGGGCGTAGTAATCCGGGTCGCTCCGCTTGATGCCGATGTGTCCGATATACACATGCGTTTGGGCAGCGGTCGGGTCACTCAGGATGATCTCGCCGGGCTTGCCTTCCTTCGGCGGTGCAGCCACTTTGTAGTCCTTGGCTGGCGTCGCTTTCCAGTCGCCGATGTACCCTTCAAGTTTCTTGGCCATTACCTCGGCATCGAAGTCGCCCACCGCAGCGATGGTCGTCAACTCGGGTCGGAACGCCTCTGCATGGAAACGCTTCAAGTCCTCGACGGTCAGACCTTTCACGATCTCTTTCGTTCCGTAAGCGGAGCGACCGAATGGATGGTCACCGTAGATCGCAGCCTTCAGGGCCATACCGGCGCGGTTCTGTGGTTGCGTCTCCACATCCGCAATCACCGAAAGTTGCTGCGCACGAACTTGCTCTAGTCGATCCTTCGGGAACGCGGGGTTCCGCAGGCAGTCGAACAGGATCTTCAGGCCGGTGTCGGCGTCCGGCGTCAGCATCTTCAGGCTCGCCCCGGCGGAACTGAAGCTGAGTGAGCCTCCGGTATTCTCGATGGTGTCGCTGATCTTGTCTCCGTCAATCGTCGCGGTACCCTCTTCCAGGAGGTTGCCCATCAACGTGGCCAAGCCGGACTTGTTGGCTGGCTCACGCAGGCGCACATCACGCACGTCCACATCCACCACCACAATCGGCAGGCGGCGATTCTCCAGCAGCAGCAGCACCACGCCATTCTTGAGTTCCACTCGTTTCGCTTTGGTCAGATCGAGTTCCGTACCGATCGCCTTGGCCGGTTCCTGACGGTTCAGAGTTCTGCGTTGGATCGGCTTCGCTGGTTTGGCTTCGCTGCTCTTGGGTGGGTGTGTATCGTCGATTGGTACGGTCCACACCACCACGGCCTTCTTGGGGTCGAAGTATTTCTTCACAGCGGCCTGCACATCCGCCGGGGTCACCTTCATGAGATTTTCGAGATACTCCACGGCGTAGTTCTTGTCCTTGAGCGTGACGCCACGGGCGATCAAATCGCACAGTTGATGCACGCTCTCATTCCCGAAGACGTAACTCGCCAAGTATCTGCGTTGAACGCGTTGCAACTCCTCCGGTGATATCGGCTTTTCCGCAAGCTTTGCCAATTCTTCAAAGGCCACAGCCTCCGCCTTGCGACGATCCTGCCCCTTCAGAACTTCCACCTGCACACCGAACCAGCCGGGGTGCCGACCGGCGTTGTTCTCGGCACCGATGGCGTTGGCGAGTTGATCGCCTTGCACCAACCGCTTGTAGAGCCGGGCGTTCTTGCCGTCGCTTAATACCGATTGAACAATGTCGAGGACGTAGTCGTCCTTCTCGCCGACTGCTACCGTATTGAAGCCGATCATCATTCGGGCTGCATCGAACTTACTGGTGAATTCGTACCGCAGTGTTTCGGTACGAAGCGGGGTGGCCGTGGGTTGTTTGCGTTTGGGCAGTTCCGCGTTGGGGATGTTGCCAAAAAGCTTCTTCACCAACGTCAGCGCTTCATCCGCATCAAAGCCACCCACGATGATGATGGCAGCGTTGTTCGGGTGGTACCAGAGATCGTAGTACCGGGCGATGATTTCCGCCGTGGCCCCGCGAACATGCTTCTCGTCGCCAATGACCGGGTGGCTGTACGGG
>JBBRME010000234.1:0-6871 GCA_038230995.1 Gemmatales bacterium | reverse complement strand
TTCGACGGCTTCGCTGAACTTGTACGTGTGGATGTAGCCCCCGAAGACTTCCAGGCTGGTCGCCTTGTCCTTCTTCAGAAGCGGGGTGCCGGTGAAGCCGACGAAGATCGCGTTCGGCATCATCGCCTTCATCACCCGGTGCAGCTTCCCGTTCTGGGTGCGGTGGCACTCATCGACGAAGACGAACACCTCACCCACCGTCTGGCTGGGCTGGGCTTCCAGTTCCTTGATGAAGTCATCGAAGTTGTCCACATCCCTACGGCCGAACTTGTGAACCAGCGAGCACAGTAATCGTGGCTTCGCCTGAGCGAGTTGAGTCATCAGGTCGCGGCCGCTGTTCGTGCGGTAGATTGTCTCGCCGACGCCGGAGAACACGCCCTCGATCTGGCTATCCAGTTCGTCGCGGTCGGTCATGATCGCCACGCGGGCATTCGGGTTGAACTCCAGAATCCACTTGGCCAGCAGCACCATGACGATGCTTTTACCGCTTCCCTGAGTGTGCCAGATGATGCCGCCCTTTTTCTGCTTCACGAAACCCTGGGCGGCCTTGATCCCGAAGTACTGGTGAACACGGGGCAGCTTCTTTTTTCCTTTGTCGAACAGAACGAAGTCGTGCATCAGTTCCAGCAACCGCTGCTTGTCGCACATCTTCAGCAGATACTTATCGAGCTTAAAGCGGCTGTTGTCGGCTTCATCTTCCTTCCAATTCAGGAAGTACTTTTCCTCGGTCTTGATCGTGCCGTATTGCAGGCCCTGGGAATCATTGCCGGCAAACACGAACTGCACAGTACTGAAGAACCACGCATTGAACTCCGGTTGCTGATTGGACAGATTTTGGCGGATGCCGTCGCCGATGCTCACCCGGCTGTTCTTCAGCTCCAGCACACCAATAGCAATGCCGTTGACGTACAGCACCAGGTCGATGCGGCGTTCGCGGCCACCCTTCAGGGTCACCTCTTCCGCGATGGCAAAGTCATTGGCCTTGGGGTTCTGCCAGTCGATCAGAAAAACGTCATCTGTCTTGGTACTTGCATCCGACTTCACTTTCACTGCGTACCTGAGAAGGTTGTAAACGGCTTGATTGTTGCCATACAGCGAACGGTTGTGGTTGTCGGCCTCAGTACGCAGCTTGTACAGGGCGATGCTGATCTCGTTGGATGTCACTCCACGTTTCGTGAGCCAATCCGTCAGCAGCTTCTCGTCGATGTTGCTGTTCCCGGCGCGGTCGCTCCAGTCACCGAGGTAGCGGTAGTTCAGCTCATCGCGGAACAAGGCGATGACACGATTTTGCGTGGCGCGTTCTGACTGGCCTATGGTGCTCATGGCTCAACTCTCCGGGATGCTGTCCCAGATGGGCTGGAACCACGAGGGGATTTCGTCCGATTGCAGTTCGATTCTGTCGCTGTCAATGACTTCTGCAAAGTACCAGGCCAGTTCCTCACTGGTGTCGAAGAGGAAAGCACGATTGGTGCATTCCAAAGCTTTGGAAAGCAAGGCCAGTGATCGGGCATGCCGCTCGATGATCTTGTTCTCCGGCACATCGTGCCCGCCGGCAGCTACCCGAGTCCGCACACGTTGGATGTTGATCGCCGGGTTACCCGTCGCCACGAAATACAGATAAGTTCGGTAGCCACGCCTTTGGGGCCTCGCACAACAGCTCGACCTTATCACTGGCGGACATGACTGTCTCAAAACTGAAGGATCGCCCCGCTTTCAATGCCTGACGGCGGAGGAAGTCCGACAGAACAGAAGAGTGGTAGGAGTTGAAGGCGAGACCGCGAAAGTCCAGGCTGTTATCCGTCAGCTGAATCGCATCTGCCGCGTCGGCCAGCCCTACAGTTGCCAGGAACGTCGATTCCGTAAAGTGGGATCGAAGTTCGTTCAGATCGATAGTCAGACCCACAGACTCCAAAGGAAGAAACCCCGTCTGCCGTATTGTCGCTTCCAAGTCGTCGGGGTTGATGTATAACCCGAACCAGCTCTCCGGTTTTCCCAAAGTGTTCTTGACGGTCGTCTTCCCCGAACCATTCGGCCCGGCGAACATGCGCAGGCGGGGAATGGCGTCGCTCATCGCTTGATTCTCTTAGTGCGCACCGTCACCTTTTTTCGCCCCGGCACTGCCCGGATGACTTCGACCGTCAGACTGTCGGTGATCCTCAGCAAATCGCCACCGCGAACGACGACGATAGCGCCTGCCTGGCGCGCCTGGCGCGTGGCTTTGTTCAAGCCTTGAACTGCCAGAGTTGGCACATCCGAATCTTCTGTTGTCACTGCGTTCATTGTTGCTCCTCCAAGAGTGATTCTACCAACCTGATCCTCCCAGTGAGCAGTACCTGCATCATCCCCTGCTTGACCTGCCGGGCCTTGGCCAGCTTCGACTCCAACGCGGTGATCTCAGCATCCATGTCGGTGAGGACGGCCGCGATGGCAGATTGTTCCTCATGATTGGGGAGTTTGATTGCAAAAGCCTTCAAGAGCTTTGTGTCAAGGACACCTGCCGTATTTCCAGCAGACGACACAAGTTTCAGAAATGCTTCAGCGCTTCCTTTTATGAATAAGGTCAAAAATCGTGGGACTAATTGCGGGCCAGGAACGAGTGCCTTGACATCTTGATTGAAACAAACAGGATGCGTTACCAGTCCACACAGAATCTCGTTGTGCAATGCGCTGCCGCGAACAAGCATAAGACTGGAACCCACGGGAGCCATCTTGCTTCCTGCAACCACTGCATCTCTGGTTACGTTGCTATCTGATCGACAAATCTCAAAGCAACGAAGGCTCGTTGCACTGATCCAAGGAATATCGCCGGTCCAGTAATCTTCATTGCTTCGTGAAGGAGTGCCGCCAGACAAAAACGTTGTCAACTCACCCAAGGTTGTTGATTCCCACTCGCCGCTGAAGCCCGGCAGGCGTCTCTGGCCGGTGAGCAGTTCCTGCATCGCGCCGTGCTTGATCTGCCGCTTCTTGGCGACAAGTTGCTCCAGCGATTCGATCAGAGCATCCGCATCCCCCAACGCCCCCGCAATCGCCTCCTGCTCCGCTTTAGGAGGCATTGGAACTATAAGGTTTTTAACTTGTTCTACATTCACCCTCTTAAATGTGGAACCAACCATAAAGTCTGCAAGCTGCGTTACAATTATGCGTGACCGAAAAACCGACTGGAGGTAGTCTGTTGATAGATCCTCCACCTTCTTGCGCATCAGACAAACATCTTGGCCCATTGCAAACGGCGGATGCCATTCGGCGACTTGAGCCACTTCACCTACGGTCGCGTTCCTGCTCAGCAGAATATCTCCCGGACGAGGTTTACGACCACCATCACACAACAGGGCAAAAAATCGCTGCGTTGTCTGATTCGCTGCACTCAAATCGACGAATCTACTCTGGACCTCCCGAATGCTCGCTACCGGATAACCATTAGAGATGAATTCTGCAGTCACATGTTTACAGTCGGTTACATTCCAGAATTGTGAAAGTTCACCGCATTCCCAATCCTCGGGGATGATGCCCACTTCGGTCTGCTTGTAGCCGGGCTTCACGTCCGTGTTCATTTCGTATCCGATTTTTGGTCGAGTTGTTGCAGGCCAGGTAAGGATGTGAGCGACCCCATTTGACGGATAGCGGTGGCGTTGAGTTGCTTTAACCTTTCTCCAGGAGGTAACCCCTGCCGGATGAGTTCCGCATTCATCCCTTCCAGATTCACCAGGACGAGCAACTGCTCCAGCGACGCATGGTCGCGCATGTTGCCATCGAGATCGGGGTTCTTCTTCCGCCATTGTGCTGCCGTGATGCCAAAGAGGGCCACGTTGAGCAAATCAGCTTCGCTGGCATAGATGAAGGATGCTTGCTTGTCGGTGATCGCTTCGGGAACGAGGTGCTTCTGGATGGCATCGGTGTGGATTCGATAATTCAGCTTGGCCAGTGTGCGGTTAAGATTCCAGTCGTTTGAAAGCCGCTTTGCTTCATCGATCTTCAGCCGCTGGAATTCCTTGATGAGGTAGAGCTTGAACTCGGGGCTGAGCCACGACCCGAACTCGAAAGCGATGTCTTTGTGTGCATAGGTGCCGCCGTAACGACCTGCTTTCGCGGTCACGCCGATGGCGTTTGTCAGTTCGCTCCACGACTTGGCGGAGAGGTAGAAGCTATTACGGCCTGCTTCGTTTTTAATTCCCTCGAATTCGAGGGAATTAAACCCCGGGTTGTGGATCTGCTCCCAGACACCGAGAAACAACACCGTATCCTTGTTTTTCAGCCATTGTTCGATGAGTGCGCTGCCCCCCTCGAAGTTCTTGACCATATCGGTCAGGGAGATGAACTCGCCCAATTCATTCGGCACCACGGCGCTGTCGCTGCCTTGCACCGTGATGATGGTGGAAGTGGCTTTTTTCTTGCTCATGGCTTGAACCCCATCCTTTCCAGGTGGCCGTTCACCTTCGCTTCGAGATCGGCGACGCGGTCGGTGAGCTTCGGCAGCGGGGTATCGTATCGCTCAGCCAGTTCCTTCACACGCTGGGTGAGTTGCTGGCTGACGCGGTCCATCTCACTGTGAATACGGGCGTCGAGCGCGGCCAGCCACTTGTCTTCGACCACCAGGGTTTTGATCTGGGCAATGGTGAGGGTCGGGTACTTGTCGTAGGCGAGTTCATCAAGAGCGGCTTCCAAATCGGCAAGCTTCCGCTTGAGCTTGTCCTCCTCAGTCTTGGCCTTCAGCCATTCCTTCAGAGCTACAGCCTCGTCCTTGGTCTCCGGGTCCTCGCCGAGTTCTCGAAGGCGGGCCTGCACGTTCACTTTGTTCACCCGGTCGAGTTCGCTGTAGGCCCCCTCCTCGCCGCCGTGTTCTTCTTCCAGTTCGGCGAGTTTCGCGGAAGCGGCTTCCAGCTTGACAGCAACGTCGTCGATCTCTGCCTGTTCGTTGGCGTAGTACCGCGCAACGATCAGCGGCTTGGGCACCAGGTCGCAGGCCCAGCCTCGATCCCGCTCTCGACCGTTTCGCAGCTCGACGACACGATACGTCTCGGCCTGCCAGCCGTCGGCCGCGATCAGGTAACAATCGTCCTGCATCGTCTCGGCCCAGTAGTCGAGCAGATGCTGGTAGATGTCGTAGGCGTCAATCAGCGGCTTGTCGTGGTAGTGCTTGAGCAACCCCTCGGCGAGTTCGGCAATCACTTCCTTGGGGTGGCAATCGCGCTCCAGTGCTTTGAGCGATTTCATCCGGGCCTTTCGCCACTGGTCGAAGTGGTCGTTCATGCCGGTGATGAAGGTGGCGAACTCCGGGTGCTCGTAGATCGCAGTCTTGATGGCCGACTTCTCAATGGTGAGATTGACGTAACCTTTACGGTTCGGGCGGAACAGGGCCTCCCGCAGTTGCGGGCAGACATCCCAATAGCGTTGCAGGCCGTCCACGTCGGCAACGGGGATGCCGCCCTGCAGGTGCCCGGCAATGTCCTGCACGTCTTCGGGTGTCTGGCTGTCGATATAGCGCGGCAGGTTCAGGTTGAAGTCGTTCTTCTCAATTTCCTCGATGCTCACCATCCGCGCGAAGCGAGGCACGTCGGTCTGTCGGGAGAAGACGTCCACAATGCGATGGATGTCCTGGTCACGAAGACGGTTCTTCGGGCCATCCTTCATGAAGCCCGCGCTGGCGTCGATCAGGAAGATGCCCTTGCGGGTATGGGCGAGTTCCTTGTCGATCACGATGATGCAGGCGGGAATACCAGTGCCGTAGAAGAGGTTCGCCGGTAGGCCGATAATGCCTTTGATGTAACCCTTGCGGATCAGGTTCCGGCGTATCTCCGCCTCGGCATTGCCACGGAAGAGCACGCCGTGCGGCAGGATGCACGCCCCGCGTCCGGTGCTCTTGAGCGAGCGGACGATGTGCAACAGGTAGGCATAGTCGCCCTGCTTGCCGGGTGGCACGCCGAAGTGTTGGAATCGCTCGAATGGGTCGTGCAGCGGATCGAGGCCGGTGCTCCACCGCTTGTCTGAGAACGGCGGATTGGCGACAACGTAATCGAACTGCTTGAGGGCTTCGCCGGTCTTGAACTTCGGATCGGTCAGCGTGTTCCCTTGATAGATCAATGCAGTCGGGTTGTCGTGCAAAACCACATTCATCCGTGCCATGCCACTGGTCTGCACATCTTTCTCTTGTCCGTAAAGCGTGACAGAAACACCTTTATGTCCCAGGGAACGCAACCTTGCAATTGCTTCATCACCCACCTTTATCAACAGCGAACCAGATCCACAGGTTGGGTCGTAAACCGTAGTGCTTGGAGTAATTTTGGCACTGCTAATGTCGAGAATTTTCGAGATGACTCGGCTCACTTCAGCAGGGGTGTAAAACTGTCCTTTGCTCTTTCCACTCAATGTGGCAAATTCCCGCAACAAGTACTCGTAAGCATCGCCGAGGATGTCATCATCGGCGGCTCCGTTCTTCGAGAAGTTGAGGGCTGGGTTCTCGAAGATGGTGATCAGATTGGTAATCCTGTCGACCATCTCCTTGCCACTACCGAGTTTGGTTGGATCGTTAAAATCTAAGTCGCCAAAATCGAAATCGTTCTCCTTACTGATTGGAGCGAGGATCTGTTTGTTGATCTGGTCACCAAGGTCTGTTTTCCCCTTCATGGCAACCATACTGGCGAAGCTGGCTCCTGCCGGAATTTTCACTGGCGAGTAAGGTTTGCCCGCGTACTTGTCACTGACATATTTGATGAACAGCAGAAACAGGATGTAATCCTTGTACTGGCTGGCGTCCATGCCACCGCGAAGTGCATCGCAACTTTGCCAGAGGGAGGAGTACAGTTCGGACTTCTTCAGGGCCATCAGTCGATTCGCTTGTGGTGGGAGTGTTCGCCTTTTCTACAGAAAGGACTGG
>JBBRME010000233.1:0-6910 GCA_038230995.1 Gemmatales bacterium | reverse complement strand
GGGGCTGCTTTGGAATCCCCGCTGGAAGGAACCAAGAGGGGGAGGGGGTCAGATCACGCTTGAGGGAATCATCGCTTGGGAAACAAGGTCGGTCGAAGACTCCGGCTGCTCCCTGTGGGGAGTTGTGGTGGAAGCCCCGTTGGAAGTACCTTTGACGGGCGGGGGTTTCATCGCATTCGTCGCTTATGTCGCACCCGCTAGCAACTTCGCCAAGACGGCCCGTTGCTCGGGTGTCAGCACTGCGACAAACGCGGCCAGCGGCTCGGATACGGCAGATGTGACGCATTCCGTGACAAGGTGAGCTTCAGAATGTGCGGGATCGCTAGATTTTTCAGGTGACACACAATCGGTTTCGAGTCCCTCACCGCCCATCTTCCTACTTCAATCGGTGGCCCTCATCTCTTGACCGTCTGGAAACCGCGGCTCGCCAATAGTTAGCTATCTGCTTACTTTTTTGAGCTATTGAACCAGTTACGGTGGTGATTTTGCAGCATCAGGTTTGATCTCGACTTGCCAAAACTTGGCTAGCACTTCCATCACGTCAGGGTCATGCTTCTTGAGTTGTTCCTTCGTGAACGGGAAGAAATCGTTGCCAGTGAAGTACGCTTCGGTCGACTCCGCGAAGTACTCCATCGGGTTCGTCATGGCATAGGCTTTCTCGAAGGTGTTCGGTCGACCATTGCCATTGCGTCGCTCCACTTTGTCGTACGTCGCCGATTCCTTAGCACGTGTGAATGCTGCTTGTATCACCGGGTTGTCGAAACCTTTCGGTACGAATTGATCATGGTAGGCATGGGCCAACTCATGCAATGTCACGTTTGGCATGCGGTTGGCTTCGGCCTCAAAGATGCGGACATTGTTGTACTCGACCGACTTCGCCATCGCTGGATCACGGCCATTCTTCCGCAACCAGTCGGCACCGGGGTGGTACACAGCAAGCGGGGGCACACCTCTGTACTCCGGATTGAAGTACAGCGGCACTTTTTGCAAATTCAAGACCGCAGCTTTCGGTACCACGTTCACAATCTCATCGAGTTGCTTTGCCAGAATCTCCATGGCTTTCGCTGTCAGTTTCGGTTCCGTGGCGAGGAGCACCCGATTCACGTGAACCGTCCAGCCCTTGATCGTGCGCGTTGCGTAAACAGTGTCCGGCACCGGTGCATGTGGGGATTGCAGTTGCTCCTGCAGGAATCGCGTCATCGTCTCCATCAGGTGCTGGTCGGTGTTTTTCCCTTCTCGAATAGCGTGCGTGCGATTCGGGTAGGGCAGGACACTGAACCGCTTCCCCTTGGCGATCAGCTCTTCCATCAGTCGCTCGGTGCCTTGGTAGTGGCAATTGTCGTCGCCGGTGCCGTGAATGAGTAACAAGTTGCCACGTAACTTGCTGGCATGGGTGATGGGCGAACCATCGCGATAGCCCGCCTCGTTGTCGGCAGGCAGGCCCATGTAACGTTCCTGATAGATCGAATCATAGAGCTGTTGATCCGCGACCGGCGCGATGGCGATAGCAGCGCGGTAAAGCTCCGGGTAACGAAAAATGGCATTGAGGCTCATGCTGCCACCGCCACTCCAGCCCCATGAGCCGACGCGGGTGGCATCAACAAACGACCAGCGCTTGAGCAGTACCCTGACCGCTTCTGCTTGTTCAACCGGGGCTAGGATGCCAATCTTGCGATGCACAACTTTTCTCCACTCGCGTCCTTTGGGAACATTGGTGCCACGGTTATCCACACTCGCCACCACGTAGCCTTGTTGCGCGAGCATCCAATGCCAAAGCCCTCGTGCCCCGGGCCAAGCATCTCGAACGGTTTGGCCGTGTGGTTCACCATAAACGTGCATCACAAGCGGAAGCTTCGAGCCGGGTTCGATCTTGTTGGGCTTGATGCACCAACCATCCAAATTGACTCCGCCGCTGATCGGTACGTTTAGGAATTCAATCTGTGGCTGCTTCAGTGTCGCTAATTTTGCACGGAGGGCCGCATTGTCGGCGAAGGTTCGAACGGGTGTGTTGTCCGCCAGCCGAACCAGTTCAACAACAGGTGGAGTGGTGAAGTTTGAATAGGTGTGTACGGCCCACTTTGCATCGGGTGAAACGTCGACATCGTGCCAGCCGGGTTGCTTCTCGGACGAGAGCTGTTCCGTCACACTGCCGTCGAGTTTAACCCGAAAGATGTGCTTTTGGGTCGCGTTCTTAGGTGAAGCAGAATACGTGAGCCAACCGCTTGCCTCATCGACTGCTTCAATCGCGATCAAGTCGAACCCGCCTTTGGTGATTGGTTCCAGTGGCGAACCATCCAAGTGAGCGCGGTAGGCGTGTCGCCACCCGGATCGTTCGCTCAGCCAGAGAAAACTCTTGCCGTGGTTGAGCCAGCGCCACGGATTTTCGTTCTCCACCCAGGCTGCGTCTTTCTCGGTCAGTACTGCTTTTGCAACACCAGTGACTGGATCTAAACTCCAGACCCGCAGCTCCGTTTGCAGGCGGTTGAATTGCTGAACCAGAACCTGGGAACCGTTTGGTACCCAATCGGCGTGAGGCAGGTAGTGCTCACGAGGATCGCCGGGGAGATCCAACCATTTCACTTCGCCGCCGCCAACAGGGACAACACCGAGCCGCGTTGATGAATTTTTCTCGCCCACTTTCGGATAGGCAAACGAGGTGATCCGTGGCGACTTGCTGACGACGTTGTCGACGAGATGAAACTCCGCCACACCACTCGCATCGAACTGCCAAAAGAGAAGATGCTGACCGTTCGGACTCCATCGAAAACAGTTCCTCAAATCGAGTTCTTCCTCGTTCACCCAGTCCGACGTGCCGTTGATGATGGTCTTCGATCCATCCTTGGTCAACTGGGTGATCTTCATGCTGTCCAGGTCTTGCACATACAAGTTGTGCTCGCGAACGAATGCGACTCGTGTGCCGTCTGGTGAGAAGGTGGCGAACATCAGCGACGATGCTGCCGCATCACCGCCGAGCTTGCGTAGCTTGCGAGTTGCAACATCAAGCAGCCAGTAATCTCCACGAGTGTTCTGTCGCCAGACACGCTGGCTGTTGGTGAAGAGAAGCAAGCGAGATTCGTCGGCAGAAAACGTGTAGCCCTGAATGGCGAGCGGGTCTTTCGCTCCACTTGGCACAAAGGCAGCAGCCGGGACGACGACTTCTTTTTTCCCTGAAGAAGCATCGGTGCGAAGCAGTTCACTCCCGTTGCCTTTTGGTGCTTTTTCGAGGGTGAAGTAACTCGAAGTTCGCGTACTCCAGCGCCGTGCCGGGAGTGATTCTGTTTCAAACTCTTTGACACCGAACAGACGCCCAACAGAGAGCATCGGATCGGCGATTGGCCGGTCTTCCGCTGCAGCTGTTGTGCAAAGAAGTAGCACGACTGTCAGCAGGCCAAGTGTTGATCGAGCCGAAGCGCGATCACGTTTCGAGGTGCTCACGAGAAAACTCCGCACGATGTTTGAATCAGTAGAGCGCAGCATGTTGAAGCGTTCAGCCTTCAAGACTCCGTGATCGTACACTGGCGAGTCGAGTCCGAGAGGTGGTTCACCCCGCGGTAGTAAGAGCAGATCGCTCTGATTATTTTGCGTTCGGTTTGTATGTGAAGGCAAGCTTGTCGGCAGGCAGAACCCAGACGTTGCGAAACTTCACTGGGTTGCCGTGATCCTGAAGGAAGAGCGGGCCAGTCATGGTCTTCTTTTGCTGATCCCTAATCTTGTCGAGATACGGGGTATTGCCAAAGCGAAACGGGTGAAACGTTGACTTCGGCTCACCAAACGTCGTTCCGTCCTGTACCTTTTTTTCGTTGAACCAGACAGTCACAATACCTTCCTCGGTGATCTTGCCCGACTCATCTCGCCGTGGTGCCTGGTAGCGGATGTCGAACACCTGCCATTCGCCCGGCTTGCGGCAAGCATTCACGAGCGGCTTTGAGAAGCCGTACAACGCACCAGCATCGTCTTGAGTGACTTTTTCTTTGCCGTAAGAGTTGAAAATCTGAATCTCGTAGTTGCCGTGGATGTAAACTCCGCTGTTCGCAGGCCCTTTCTCTGGCAGCAAAAACTCGACGTGGATGTCCGCATCCCGGAAGTGCAGATCGGAAACAATATGATTCTGATTCTTCTTGGGCGTAGACGTGATGATGCCATCCTCGATCGGCCAGTCGATCTTCTCACCCGCCATGCTGAGGAACTGGTGCTTACCCTTGTCGTCAAGAAGTACTGTTGCATCCCTTGGTGGTGCGACTGGTAGCTTGCCTTGATCGGGTTTGAACTCAGGCGCTGACGCAATGAGAGTGAGTGAGAGCAGCAGCATCGGTGTCATCCGGTCGCCTCAAAAAGGATTTGGTTTGTCCGAGGTATTACTTACCCCGTTTGTCCCAAGTGATCTCTACGTCGTTCTTCTGTTTCGGTCCAGGGGTGCTTCGGCCGTCCTTGACGTAGCTTTCCATCAAAGTCTTAAGTTCTTCAACCTTGGCAGTCTCGGATGCGTAAAGGTTAACTTTCTGCGCTGGATCGGTAGCGAGGTTATAGAGCTCCCCAGCTTCGGAATGGGCTTTGTTACCGCGTTCCTTCTGGAACCATGCCGGCTCACCATTCTTACCATTATCGTCGCCGGTCGGCGCGAGAATCAACACCCAATCGCCTTTGCGGATCGCAAACTTGCCTTGCCCACTGTGATGTACGGTCGCTTCCCGGAGGGGTGCTTTTCGCTTCTCGCCGAGCAATGCCGGTAAAATATTGATGCTGTCCACACCAGCATCTTCGGGCAGCTTCACTTCTAGCACAGCTGCAAGCGTTGCCATGAGATCGACGTGGCAAATGGTTTCGTCACAGGTCGTTCCCGCTTTGATCTTGCCCGGCCAGCGAGCAATGAACGGCACCCGATGGCCGCCCTCCCAAGCATCCCGTTTCGCGCCACGAAGTGTGCCCATGCTTGCATGGCCGAACTCCTTCAGCCGGTCATAGGCACCGGGTGTTACCTCGCCAGTGATCTCGGGGCCATTGTCGCTTGTGAAGATGACCAACGTTTTATCTGCAACGCCGCTCTGCTTTAAGGCGTCCAGAACCTTGCCGATGACAGTGTCAGTCTGCACGACGAAATCGCCGTATGTACCGGCCTGACTCTTCCCTTTGAACTCCGGCAACGGCACGACAGGGAAGTGGGGTGAAGTCAACGGCAGATACAGGAAGAACGGTTTGTCGCCCTTCGCGGCCTTCTCGATGAATCCGACCGCACGCTTCTCCAAGCCTGGCAGTACATCCACCAGTTTCCAGTCGGGCACCATCAAGCCCGGGATGTTGAAAGAGTCTCGTCCGACCGGTGCGTTAACCGAAGGGATGCCGACCGTGTGGTCGTTCTCGATGAAACAGTATGGAGGGTAATTTGGAACATCGGTGCCGAAGTAGAGATCGAAGCCGCGCGTGGTCGGCCCATCAGGGATTGGCTTGGCGAAGTCGCGTTTACCACCTTCACCAGGCTTGGGCCAACCCCAGCCGAGGTGCCACTTGCCAACGCAAGCGTTCGCGTAACCCTGCTCGCGAAGTAGACCAGCGACAGTGAGTTGCTTTTCGGCGATCAGCGGTTGTGCGAACAGGCCAATGACGTTCCGCTGCAATCGCGTCCGCCACGCATATCGCCCTGTGAGAATCGCGTACCGCGTCGGTGTACATACCGCAGAGGGCGAGTGTGCGTCAGTAAACCGCATTCCCTCTTTTGCCAACCGATCCATGTTCGGCGTGGGGATCTTCGATGCTGAGTTGTAGCAGCCCACATCGCCATAGCCGAGATCGTCCGCAAGGATGTAGACGATATTAGGCTTCGTCAACTCGGCCGCGAAGAGGGTCGTGCTCGCGCCGATCAAGAGGACAACAGCGGCAATGATTCTTTTCATGTTACTTCTTCTCGTGGGCCACGCTGGCACCAAACAACAACGGTACGCCGTATTGTCCGGCCTCTTTCTCCGGCCAACGAATGCCGAAACTCGTGATCTTCAGTGTGGGTTTCGGATTCACCCAACGCAGTGCATATACCGCAGCGGTGCGATCCTTGGCCTTCGGGTAAGCAGCCTGCCAGGCGATGCTGGCGGCGCTGGGTGCCTTCACGTCACCCGTGTTGTTCAACATGCCGATATCGATGCCAAGTCGCACGGCTACGGTGGCCGTGGTGCCGTCGGCATACTTTACGAGGTACTCGAAAACGGTGGGAGTCTCGCCGTCCTTGGGCTGCCGCGTGACGTGGAAAGTGTGCAGGAAAAACAGCGCATCGGCCGTGGAATCGACTGGCACGCCACTCACTTCTTTGATCTTCGCGTCCAGCGTGATGGCGGCAGGCAATGGTGAAGTGCGGAAGTTGCGGATGTCATAACGCAGTCCATCGAAGCGTTGCTCGCCCACCGGGAAGTGGCTCAAGTCTGGCTGACCGGGGAGAAAGCCTTTGTCGCTCGTCAGGTACGCATTGCACTTCTCGCCCAGTGGAATCGGCACTGACACAAGGTTGACACCGGGCAGCAGCAGCTTCTCCGGGGCGAACGCACAGCCGAGGTTCCGAAGCAGGTTGCCCACGATGTTGGCACGCTTGTCGGCGTTCTCGGGGTTCGTTTCCTTGCCGGGAATGTTCAACTGATTCAGCACCACGCTGCCTTTGTCGAGCGGATACTGCACCACTGCGCCAATGTTCAGCAGCGGCACAACTCGCTCCGCACGCTCGGCGGGGTGGTTCACCCAGAGCCAGAGGTTGTCGACGCCCAGCACCGGCTTGCTGCCTTCGGTCCACTCGATGGGTTCCAGGGTGATGGTCTCGCAACTCTGCGGTTTGCTAAATGTCACGTTCTGTTTCAGTACGCGTTCCGGAAGCAGCGTGACGGTTTCAGTGCGGGCGTCGTCGTTGTCGAAGGTGATCTTCAGCTTGGTGATC
>JBBRME010000232.1:0-6970 GCA_038230995.1 Gemmatales bacterium | reverse complement strand
GGGCATGTCCTCTTCGAGATGATTGCCGGGGAGCCGATTCTGCCGCCCACGAAGAACGCCCAGACGCGGATGAGCCAACGCCGCTTTGAAGACGTGGAACCAGCACTGGAACGCCTTTGTCGTGTACACCTGATTCCGTTCTCAGTTCAGAAGCTCATGGCCAAGGCCACAGCTCTCGACCCGATGCAGCGTTACCAAACACCCACGGCGTTTCTCGAAGCCATCAAAACAGTACGGGCAGAACTGAACGAACAAGTTGGCAAGGGAGCAAAGAGCCGACGTGCCGAAGGTCCACTCACCGTGTTCGTGGTGGAACCCCGAACGAAACTGCAAGATATCTTTCGCAGCCACTTAAAGGAGTACGGCTTTCGCGTGCTCATCTCGATTGATATCCACCAGGCACTCAAACGATACCAAACTCAACCGTACCACGCCGCAATTATCGACGCCGGGGCGATCGGCCGCGAAGCGATTGACGTGTTCAAGAAGCTGGTAAAAGAGGCCGACAACCTGCAACTGGATTGTTGTGCCGTGCTGATTCTGAACGAGGATCAACGCAATTGGGTCGATGACGCCTTGAGTGCTGGTGGTGGCGAGGTGATTGTTCGCCCACTGACGATGCGAACCCTGCACGAAGTGCTATCTGATGCGATGCCCGAAGTCCGTCAGGATGTCGAGGACTCGATTTACGACGCCAATGATGAGTAGTTTTTTGCAAGACCTAACACTCTTGCCGTTTAGACACCAAACCCGGTTCGTTCAGCAGGCTTCTGCACCAAAAACCACGCTGGGCCAGGGCGAAGCACTGCACCAGATTCTTGCACCTCGAATGGCCAGTTCCACGCGTCGAACAATTCACGCACCGCCGTGCACTCGGATTCGCCGCCAGGGTGACCGCGATAACCCAGCACACTGATCCAACCACCCGGGGCCAGCAGTTCAGCACTGGCCTGTAGGGCAATGATCGTGCTTTCTACTTGCGTCGTTTGGGCATGATCGCCGTGCGGCAAGTAACCCAGGTTAAACGCGATCAATTGAATTCGACCGTGAAGTTGACTGGGAACATGCGAAAGCATTTCAGCATGGGAGGCGTGATAAAGGGTAACGTTAGCATGGCTTGACAGTAGCGACCGAGTCTGTTCAAGAGCCACGGCCTGAAGATCGAAGCCGTGAACCCAACCGGTGGCGCTGACCATCTTCGCGAGCGCCAAGGTATCATTCCCGTTGCCAACGGTGGCGTCGATCACCACATCGCCAAATTGCAGCAGATTTGCCCAGCGGTCGTGAGCTAACTTGGTCAACTTGTTTGCAAGCATGAGGGGAATCAACAACGAAATCAGGATACCTGCTAACATACACCCTTCCCCTCGGAGTGAACGTGTGGCCCGCCAACAGGAAGCAACATCCATCCCTGCCCTGTATGCCCACGTTCAGCCTGGTCTGGAGCCGGTCGCTGCCGACGAGCTCACACGAGATTTACAGGCCGAAGTGAAGCGGACGGATCGCGGTGTCGTCGTCTTCCGCGTTGATGAAATTACACCGAAGTTATTGAAACTTCGCTGCACGGAAGACGTGTTCTTGCTGGCATGGGGTTCTGACTCGCTCACGTACAAAGCCACTGACCTGCAGACCATCACCCGCTGGACGGCGAAGAAAGTTGATTGGCCAGCACTTTTCAAACTGCACCACAGCTTGCGACCAAAGACCAAAGGAAAACCGACGTTCCACCTCGTGGCCCAAATGCAGGGTGAACACGGTTACCGCCGAGTGGATGCCCTTGATGCCATGGCGGATGGTTTGCATGGCTTTGTCCCGGCGGGCTGGGTACCTGCAGAAGAAAATGCCTGGCTGGAAATCTGGCTCACGATTACTGGCAAGACAGCCGTTTGCGGGCTGCGATTGTCCGACCGCACCATGCGGCATCGCACTTACAAGACAGATCACATCGCCGCATCGCTTCGGCCCACGGTGGCTGCATCCATGGCTCGGCTTGCAGGAATCGGCCCGGAGATGACCGTGCTCGACCCGATGTGCGGGGCGGGTACCATCCTCGCCGAAAGCATAGCACTGTGCGAACAACGCCGAATCCGCGATGTGAAGTATCTCGGTGGTGATGTTGACCCACACGCGGTGTTCTGTTCAGAGCAGAACCTCGGCAGAAACGGCGACTTGCATCTGGATCGATGGGACTCTGCTGAGCTGCCGTTGGAATCGCACACCATCGACAGAATCATCTGCAATCCGCCGTTCGGCGAGCAACTCGAAAATCCGGAGAAGATTCCAGGGCTTTATCAGGCCTGTGCCATCGAGTGGGATCGCGTGCTGAAAAACGGTGGACGTGCAGTGATCCTCGTGAGTGAACAGGAAATTCTGAACACCGTGATCCGTCCGTTCGGTTGGCGAGCAACCAAAAAGATGCGCATCCGGGTGCTCGGTCAGGCCGCCGTGCTGAGTGTGTGGGAGAAGTAGGGAATAAATTGTGTGGGGTGGTGAGGTGCAAGTCACGACGACCTATCAGGTGGAACTCGACACCTTCCACGGGCCACTGGATCTCCTGCTGTACCTCGTGCAAAAGCACGAGATCGACATCTTCGACATTCCCATTCATCTACTCACTACCAGGTTCCTTGACTTCCTGCACGGCCTCCAAGTGTTCGACCTGGACAAGGCGAGCGATTATCTCGTGATGGCCGTCACGCTGCTGGAAATCAAATGCCAAGCCCTGCTGCCGCTACCGGAAGAAACCGACGACGACACGGATGAACCGACAGCCGACCCACGCCGCGAACTGGTGCAACAACTGCTGGAGTATCGCAAATCGCGTGAGGCCATGCAGGCGCTCGAGAACCTGGCGGAGCAGCAGGCGGCACGGTATCCGCGTTTGAGTCCGGCGGAGCCGGAGGCGGTGCAAAGTACCACGGTGCGATCCGTAGAGCTGTGGGATTTGGTGAGCGCCTTTGGCCGGATGATGCACGAGAAAGAGAAGCAGACACCGGTGGTATTGGTAAGTGACGACACGCCGTTGAGTGCGTATCAGGAGCAGATTCGTGCCCGGTTAGTGGGGCGGGAGCGGGTGCTGTTCCGTGACTTGTTTACGCCGCCGCACCACCGGCTTCGCTTGGTGGGGTTGTTCCTGGCACTGCTGGAATTGATTCGACGTTTCGAGGTCGAAGCGGAGCAGCCCGAACCGTTCGGCGAAATCTGGTTGCGGTGGAATATTCTCCCCGCTTGACCCTGCCTACAATGTGACATGATTCCACACTTCTACACACTGGGTACACCTGTGCGGAACCCAAAAGTCCTGGTGGCGGTGCCTGTGTATAACGAGGCCACGCACGTTCGTGCCGTGTTGGCAGAAGTCCGTCGATACTCGGAGTTCATCCTCGTGGTGAACGACGGCAGTACCGATGGCACCTCCGAACTGCTGGACACCGAACCGGGCATCCTGCGGGTGAACCACCCCAAGAACCGGGGCTATGGTGCTGCGGTACGCTCGGCCTTTGACTTCGCCATCAACAATGATTTCGATGTGCTGGTGACCATGGACTGCGATGGCCAACATCAGCCCGAACGGATCCCCGTGCTGCTGGAAGCCCTCACTGGCGATTGTCAACTGGTGAGTGGTAGCCGGTACCTGCGCGACTTCAAGCAGGACACGCCGGCCCCGACCGACCGCCGAGGAATTAACAGCATCGTCACCGAGGAACTCAACGCCCAGTATGGCTTGAACCTCACCGATGCGTTCTGTGGCTTCAAGGCCTACTGCGTGAAAGCTTTGGGCGATCTTCGCCTGACCGAAAATGGTTGGGGCATGCCGCTGCAACTGTGGGTGCAATCCGCTCATCTGAATTGGAATATCCGCGAAGTGGGCGTGCCCCGGTTGTATCTGGATGCCAGCCGGGCCTTCGGCGGCGTAATGAACGACCCCGACACCCGGCTGAACTACTACCGCGAAGTGATCCGCACCACGGAAGCCGCGAGCCAAGCCCTGGTGCGAAGTACGCTGGTCGGATGTACCGGATGACCACACCGCGCTGGCGTGCCCCGCGCGGCCACGGTGACCAACTCGCCGATCCATCGTTGCACCTCTGGCCTACGTTGGCCCGGCAGCAGTATGAACTGTTGAACCAATGCACAGCACGCATTGGCAGCAGCACCGTTGCCGAGTTGCGGGCTTCACTTCGCCAACGCTTGAAGCTGCCCGATGTGCCCGTCATCGTCACCGGTCATCAGCCCGAGTTGTTCCATCCGGGCGTGTGGGTGAAGAACTTTGCCACGGCGAAAGCGGCGAAGGCATGCGGTGGATTCGCGCTCAATCTTGTTGCCGATCACGACACGTTGAAGAGTCGGGCGATCAGCATCGTTTCTTGGGAGGGCGAACCTCCCGGTGAGCCGTTAAGTGTGTCGTTGAAACCCATTGCCTTCGACCAGCCCGGCCCGGAAATGCCTTGGGAACTGGCACGGGTGAAGGATGCCGCGACGTGGACGGAGTTTCAAAATCGCGTTTGCATGGTGGCGAAGAGCTGGAACTTCACCCCCCTGCTGTTGAAGCGGAACTGGCCGAAACCACAGGGAACCTGGGGCGAAACCTTCACCGCCATGCGGCGAACCGTTGAGCAGGAAATTGGCCTGAACATCCGCGATGTTGCGGTGAGTTCGCTGAGCGGCACGCCAGAGTTTCAGGAGTTCGTGCAGGCGGTGCAGGCAGATCTACCTCGGTTCCGGGAAGTTTACAACCGGGCAATTCTGGCGTATCGAACACGGCACAAGCTCCGCAGCAACACACATCCTGCACCGCAGTTGGCAGAGAACGAAAGCCCGTTCTGGGCGGTGACAGCAGGCGGCAGATCGGTACCAACCGCTGACACCCCGTTGTCAGCGTTCCGTCCGCGTGCCCTGACGCTCACGCTGTTCGCGCGGTTGATGCTGGGTGATCTGTTCGTGCATGGGCTGGGTGGGGCCAAGTACGACGAAGTAACGGACGACGTGATGCGACATTGGCTCGGTATCGACCTGCCACGGTACGCCGTGCTGTCGGCCACGGCATTGCTACCGTTACCAAAGTTCCACGCAAGCACGGCGCAACTTCAACAGGTACAGCGGCAGTTGCGTGAGCTTGACTGGCAACCCGAACGCCACGGGGCCAGGCCAGCGGAACTGCTGGAACAAAAACAGCAGTGGATAGAAAAGAGTTGCACGACACATGCTGCACGCCGCGAACGGTTCCAACACCTGAACCGCACCACCAAAGAACTGCGAAAGGCAGTGAATCGCACGGTGAAGGAAGCGGAGGAACTGCGGTTAATTGAGGAGCTTACTGCGAACGAAAAACTCGCCAGCCGCGACTTCGCCTGGGTGCTGCACCCCGAAGAAACGTTGGTGCCGTTCCTGCAAGCTTACCTGGAGTAGCCGATGCGCTGGGACTGGACCACCGCCGATGACAATGCGTTGTCACTCGCCATGCGTGGTTGCTATTTGGGTGAAGCCCAACGCGGGCCGCTGTGCGGCGGACGCACCGAAGCCCTAGCCAAGTTGCACGGCTACAACCCCACAAAATACGGCAGCCAACGTAACTGGCTCGACGGGCCGGTGTCGCGGTTGTCGCCATACCTTCGCCACGGCATGCTGGACGTTTTGGAAGCTCGGGCACACCTACAAGCGGTGCACGGCGGCGAGCCGGAGAAGATCGAGGAGTTCCTTCGTCAATTGGCCTGGCGGGACTTCTTCGAGAAGGTGCTGGACTACTACGGTGATGCTCTCGCCGATGATCTGGAAGAACCCAAGCACAACATCCCGCGAAGTGAAGCACTGCCACCGGACATTGCTGCCGGTGCCACCGGCCTGCCCTGCATGGACGGAGTGCTGAACGAACTGTTCGATGAAGGCTACCTGCACAACCACTCCCGGCTCTGGTTTGCCGCGTACCTCACGCACTTCCGTGGCATCAGTTGGAAAGCCGGGGCGAAGCTGTTCCGCCAGCATCTTTACGATGGCGACATCGCTTCCAACTCCAGCAGTTGGCAGTGGGTGGAGAGTACGTTCGCCAGCAAGCCGTATTACATGAACCGCGAGAACATCGCCAGATTCTCCGCAAGTCAGTGGTGCGCCACCTGCAAAGTACCCTGCCCGTTCGATGCCAGTTACGAGACGCTGCAAACCAAACTCTTCGAGCGTGGGCGTGCCCCGCTGGGTGCTACCCCACTCAAGATGATTGCTACTGACAGCCCGTTGTCATCGCCGGAACGAGTGATACGCACTGAGCCAGTGAACCCAAACAACATCCTCGTGTGGGTGCATGATGCGGCCTTGTCGAGTAGCAATTCCGCCTGCCTGAACAACCCCAATGCCACCTGGGCCTTCGTATTCGATGAACCGGCGTTGCAGGATGAGCCGTGGGCCTTCCATCGCTTGGCGTGTGTGTTCGATGGTGTGCGGGAACTGTTTCAACACAAGTCGGATGCTGAGGTGTTGATCGGCGAACCGGTGGAAGAATTGCTTGAATTGGCCAAGGCGATGAACGCCACGGAACTGCATGTGAGTGATCACCCCAACCCATGGGTCCGCAAGACAATTGAAGGCCTGAAGCCGCACCTCAAGGTGGTCGTGCACGCCCGCCCGCAACTGGCCGAGTACACCGGTGAACCGCGCCGCTTCAGCAAATACTGGGACAAGTGCGCCGAGCAAGTGCTTGGTTATCGCCCCAAACGCAGGGGGAAGAAGCTGCACCAATGACCGCGCCGATGGCCATCTGGTGGATCAAGCGTGATGCCCGCCTAGCGGACAACGGGGCGTTGCACGCGGCAGTTGCGTCGGGCCTTCCGGTGCTGCCAGTGTACTGCGTCGAGCCGTCGATCACCTCGGCGAATGATTCCAGCGTGATGCACTGGCAGGCCCAACGGCAGGCCATCTGGCACCTTCGCCAACGCTTGAAGAAGCTAAACGCCGACCTGTTCATCGGCCACGGCGAAGC
>JBBRME010000231.1:0-7019 GCA_038230995.1 Gemmatales bacterium | reverse complement strand
GCACATTTTATATTGACCTATTTATCCTATTTCACTATTCGAATGTTTGAACGCCGTCTGACAACGTTAGACTTTTCGCTCGCCGTTACAATTCGTCTTCAGTTTCTTCCACGCAGCATCCTCACGCAACCTCATGCAGCATAGCCGTTTCAAGTAACTCATGCCACGTCGCTCCAACATCAATTCTTATCATTGAGGGTCGCCGGGGTGGGGGTGCACATGTCCGTGAGAAACATTGAATCCAGTTAGAATGACGTTCAGCAAGGTCGGTTGCGGCGTTTTTTCTACCCCAACCGCTTGTTTCGCAATGTATGGAGGTAATGCTGGGCGAAGCGGTGGCTCTCGTCTCGCACATATTGAAGTAGTCGCAGGGCCGCCGAGTGCTTGCTCAGTTTGATACTCTCGCGCTCACCGGGGCGGAAGATTTCTTCTTCCTGCTTCGCCAGGCTGATGACCGTGGGCGGGTCGATTCCCAGCATCTTGAAGGCATCCATCGCGGCGTTCAGTTGGCCTTTGCCACCGTCGATGAGCAGGATGTCCGGGAACACCGATTCGTCGTCGTGCAGTCGCTTGAAGCGCCGTGTGACCACCTCTCGCATGGATGCAAAGTCGTCGATCCCCTGCACACTATTGATCTTGTATTTGCGATAGCCTTCCTTGAACGGCAGGCCATCGAGGAAGCTCACCAGCGAAGCCACTGTGTCTTCCCCGCTGAGGTGGGCGATGTCCACACCTTCGATACTGCGAGGTTTCTTTTCCAAGCCCAGCACCTTTTGCAGCCCGGCGAGGCCCTTTTTCGGGTCGATGTGGAACACTTCCGGTTGCACATGGGTGTCCACATCGCCACGGAGTTTCAGCGAACGGATGGCAGTGATCTCGTCTCTTAACCGTCCTGCTTTCTCGAACAGCATACCCACACTGGCTTCCTTCATCTCGACTTCCATGCGTCGGATCAACTTGGTTGATTGACCGTTCAGAACCATGATGAGTTTCTTGATCTGCTCGCGGTACTCGGCCTTCGTCACCCGCAGATTACATGGTGCCGTGCATTGGCGGATGCTCGCCAACAGGCATGGGCGGAACCAGCGCCAGCGCTTTTCTTCCGAGGCAATGTCCAGCGAGCAGGTGCGGAACTTGAACAAGCGTTGCAGTACATTCAAGGCATCGCGGATGCGTGCCTTGCTGAGGAACGGGCCGAATAGCTTGGCCCCACGGCGCGGGGTGCGGGTGATCTCCACGCGCGGGAACTCTTCGCGGGTGCGGATCTGGATGTACGGGAAGCTCTTGCCGTCCTTGAGATCCTTGTTGTATTTTGGCTTCAGATCTTTCACCAACCGAGCTTCACGAAGCAAGGCATCGACTTCCGACTCACACGGGATGAAGTCGATATCGCGGATGTACTTCACCAGTTCGCAAGTGCGCAGGTCGATGGCGGCTTCTTTGCTGAAGTAGTGCGACGTCCGACTACGCAGGTTCTTCGCCTTGCCCACGTAAAGCACGTTGCCGCTTTCATCCTTCATCAGGTACACACCGGGCGTGGTGGGAAAGCCCTTCGCTTTCTCCGCTGGTGTTTGTGGGGGTGGGGCTTCCATACGCATTGCCACTGTTGGTTCGATACGTCATTGTAAGCAGTCGAAGGCTGAGTGTGACCGGAAGGTCGGGGCGACTCTGGCGAGCCGGATACACTATTCCGCATGACCACCGCACAACCATCGCTGTTGAGTTCCGAGTTCCTGCGGAAGCTGGAATCGCTCGAACTTGTTTCGCGCAAGGTGCGGGCCGGGCGAATGAAAGGTGATCGACTCTCCAAGCGCAAGGGCCGAGGTTCAGAGTTTGCCGACTTCCGCCCGTACACCGTGGGCGATGATCTTCGCCTGCTGGATTGGAACCTCTTTGGTCGGCTCGAAAAGCTTTTCATTCGCATGTATTTGGAAGAAGAAGACCTTGCGGTTCATCTGCTTATCGACAACTCCGCCTCCATGGAGTTCGGCAACCCGACGAAGCTCTACTACGCCAAGCAGGTGGCCGCCGCGTTGGGCTTCGTTGGCCTCATCAACCTCGACCGCGTGAGTGTGGAAACCATCGGCGGGGAAACTGCTGGCCGTAGTCCGGTGTTTCGAGGTCGGCCCAGCTTCGCCCGGTTACTCACGACCATCGAGAAAATCCCGGCGTCGGGTTCTGGCGACTTCAACAAGAGCCTGCGGAACTTTAGTATGCGTGCCACGGGTCGTGGGGTCGTCATCATCCTGTCGGACTTCATGGACAAAGCCGGGTACGACGAAGGACTGCGGTTCTTGAGCGCCCGTAGCTTGGATGTATATGCGATTCAGATTCTCGCCGAGGAAGAGATCAACCCGCCGTTCACAGGTGACTTGAAGTTCACCGACATCGAAGATGGCGACGAAGCGGAAGTGACGATCAGCGCCCCACTGCTGGAACGCTACCAGAAAACCCTGACTGCGTTCCGCAATCAGCTCAGTGCCTTCTGCACCCGCCGGGCCATGAACTACCTCAGCACGAGCAACCAAGTGCCTTTCGAGAAACTGGTGTTGGGCTACCTTCGCAGCCGGGGGCTATTGGTATAAGTTGCTCTTGCCCAACTTGTTTAAGTAACTCTAAAAATGGAGGTACCCCAGTGGGTGTACCACCAGGGTCATTGGCTTGTCTGGCGAATCTACTTAGGCTGCTGTGGCTTCTTCCAGTGGCTTCACGTTGACCTTGCGGCCATTGGACGAGAAGTAAACCGTTCCATCCGCCATGGCGAAAAGGAAGTCGTTCTTCGCACGCTTGACGTGAGCACCGGGGTGCCATTTTGTGCCGCACTGCACAATCAGAATGCTACCGGTGGTCACAAATTGACCGTCACCGACTTTTGGGCCGCGACGCTTGGCGTTTGAATCGCGACCGTTGCGTACCGAACCCTGACCTTTTTTATGTGCCATGACGCACTTTCCCCGACAGAATTTCTTGAAGATGAAATCATAGTGGACGCCAGCCAACCGACAACAGCGCCTTCCTACTTACTTCCACAGCGACGCAGGCACCGGGTACATCGCCTGCTTGGGTGAAGTGACGCCGAGGAACTTCGCTGCAATGGCCGCACCATGCAGAGGAGTCACGGCGTCCTTCATCGTGCCAGTGGCGATACCAGGCCCAAACACCATCAACGGCACATGGCGGTCGTAGTCGTGTGGGCTACCGTGGTTGGTTCCAGTATCAGTGGTGCGCCGATCGTCCACACCCTTGATGAGGTGATACGGCTTGAGTACCACGTACAAATCACCACTTCGTTCGGCGTGGTACGAAAGTGCCACAGTCTCAAAGAACTTGTCCTTCGTATCGACTAGCCCGGTGAGTTGCTTGGCGGTGTAAACCGCTTGAATGCCTTCCTGTTCGCGAGTCCATTTGGCCAGGGTGTCGGCGACATCCTCGACGTTCAGACCTCGGGCTTTGATGAACTTGTGATTCAGGTACAGGTTCGGTGCGGGGATGGCCTCGATCCAGCGCATTCGTGTTTTGGCTTCAGTCTCGCTCACGGGTAGCTTTTCTTCTACAAGGGTTGCATCCTTGTACACCTCGCGAAGGTGCTTCTCGGCACCGGATAACAGCTTGAATGCATTCAACCGTTTGGCTTCCAGCCCCTTCTTTATGCTGACTTCCGGCAGCGGGCAGATGCCGTGATCCGCACTAAGCAACACGGCGTATTGCCCCTCGCCTACTGTTTTGTCCAGAAAGCTCAATAGCTCCGCGACAATCGCATCGGAACGGATCGTCACATCCAACACCTCGTGTGAGTCCGGCCCCCAGGCATGGCCGATGAGGTCGTTCGACGAAAAGCTCAGAGTGAGCAAGTCGGGTACGTCGTCAGCCCCTAGTTTCTCCTCTTTTATGCAGGCCTTAGCGAAGTCGAGCAGGAGTTCATTTCCATAGGGAGAGTTGGCCATTGCTTCGTAGTACTTGTTCTCCCCGGCTTTTATGTCTGCATATGGCAGCTTGTCTTTCCCGCTACCGCCGAACATCGGGTGCGGGAACTCAACGCCTTGACCCACACCAGTGCTCTCTCCATCCTGTTTGTCTGGCCCGGCAAGAGCATCGTAGTCGAGCATTGGGCTGACCCGTTCCCAGGTTTTTCCGAAGTAGGCCTCGGCCTTGCCGCTCTTGTTGAAGTCGCTTACCCACGTGGGTAGAACATCGGTGTAGTAGGTGCTGGTTACGAATTTACCGGTGAACCAGAACACACCATCGGGCTTCTTACCACTAGGCAACACGCCTGAACGATCCTTAAGCGACATACCAAAGACCTTGGCTTTTGGGCCATGTTCACGCTTGAGCACATCGGCAACCGTCTCGGCCAACATTCGGTCGGGAGAACCGTATTGCTTGGGCTTCTCTGGTTTCTTGGTGGGATCTTCAGGTTTCACGGGTAGGGCTGGAACCAACGTGTACTTCACGTTCCCGGCACAGTAGGCTTCGCTACCCGAGTTGCGGTCGTACCATTCGTTATTGATGATGCCGGTCTTGCTCGGTGCAGCTCCGCTCAAAATGGCAGCATGGCCAGGGCCAGTTGCGGTTGCCGCGTACGGATAATAGCACTCGTTGAACCACGCACCTTGTGACTTGATGCGTTCAAAACCACCTTTGCCAAAGGTTCCCGCCCACTTGTCGAGGTAATCCCCACGCATTTGGTCGAACGCCACGAAAACCACGAGTTTGACCTTAGGTTTCGCTTTCGTATCGGAATCGGCGCGTGTTCGATTTGTGGAAACGAACGCGAACAGTATCGCCGTCAATAGCACAAAACTTAGGAGAATTGCACGTGGCTTCATGACCATCGCTCCGTAAATATCTTCGGGACCGCTAAAAGTGTTTTTACGGATCTAGCGGCAGGGTATGTGAAACGATGATGAAGTTGCTGCAAGAGATCGTCGAACTTATTATCTCACTCTCGGTCTCGCCTTGATCACCGAGTTCCTCAGTCTCTTCTCACGAGCATCTGGTTTGCTTTGAGTTTGCGCTGTAGACTAGACAAATCTGTGACTCGTGAGCGTGATCGGCCCTCTTCCTGGTCGTGGTTCCAAGGAATGCACACGCCGGATTCAACTGGTTCTGCGTTATCTGGGTCGTCGGTCGTCCCCGGAAGTTCATCCGTCGTTCCACTTTTGCCATCCGCTAAGCCCAACAAACTGAACGACATCCCCACGATCATCGGCCCTGCGCCACCGGGCAGCCTTGGCTTGCACCTCGCTGCCGGGGAGACTCTGGCCCATTTTGAGATCCTTGGCCCACTCGGTGCCGGGGGTATGGCCAGTGTCTACAAGGCGAAGGATCGCACACTCAGCCGCGAGGTAGCGCTCAAGATTCTTCCTCCAGATTTGGCCCGGGACCCGGACAATGTGGCACGGTTCAAGAACGAGGCCCGCTCTTCAGCCAAGCTCAATCACGAAAACATCGCCAGCGTGTTTTACTCCGGTGAAGATCGCGGGTTGAACTTCATAGCGTTTGAGTATGTCGAAGGCGAGACACTGCGTGACCTGATTGATTCACTCGTTACCGTGCCCTACGAAGAAGGGTTGCGGTATCTGGCCGATATAGCGTTGGGCTTGCAGCACGCTGCCGAGCGCGGCGTTGTGCATCGTGATGTGAAGCCGTCGAACATTGTCGTCACCCCGGATGGGCAAGCCAAACTCATCGACATGGGCCTAGCTCGGTCGATGGAACCGCACTCGGTACACGGTGGCGTTACCCAATCCGGCATGACTCTCGGCACCTTCGACTACATTTCGCCGGAACAAGCCATTGATCCGCGTTCTGCAGATGTGCGGTCGGACATCTACAGCTTGGGTTGCACTTTCTACCACGCCTTCAGTGGGCAAATACCAGTGCCAGAGGGGAACGCGGCGCGCAAGCTGCACGCCCATCAGTCCGAGCAACCACTCGACCCGCGATTGCACAATCCGTTGATTCCGGAAGAAGTCGTGCAGATACTCGCCCGCATGATGTCGAAGAAACCAGAGAAGCGGTACGCCACGGCGAACGAGTTGCTTGAAGCAGTACGAGGCACTGCATCGTTGCTCAACGTGCCTATGACGAAATCAATTGAAGCCATACCCATCGTGTCATTGTCGAAGCCGGAGTTCGCCAGGCGTTCGCCGCTCAGTGTGATCATCCCACTTCTCGTAGCCGCGGGATTATTGCTCTTGGGCACGTTGAGTTTCAGTTTCATCTCGAAGGAACTCGCCAAGCTTCCGCCGCCACCGAGCAGCAAGCAACGCAGAAGCGACCCCAGCGAGGTGACGGTTGTTGAACCACTCAACACGGTAAAACCTTACCAGCCAAAGGCGGATCGAATCGTCGCCAACCTTGATGACCTGCAAGCCGTCATTGATGACGGTGCATCGAAAATCATCTTCGCGGCTGGGGCTGTCATCGATCTCACAAGCCACGATGGCTATGTCTTTACGGCACGCAACATCGATTGGGAAACCGTACCGGATGGCAAACCCGCCACGCTGCGCTTGCATGCGATTGCCCTGAAACCGGATCGCCAGGGTGATGTCCGCCGTGGCACGGTCACATTTCAACGGTGCGAAAGTATCCGCCTACATGGCCTGCGACTCGAGATCGTTTCACCTATAGGTGAGAAGATCGAACAAGCCGTCGGCTTGCTGGCCTTAGATGTGGGTAAGATCGAGTTGAGCGAGTGTCGCGTCGAGATGGAAAGTCCCTTCGAGCTACCCGATGGCTGCGCGATGGAAATTCGACAAACCACCGGTAATCCCACTCAGTTCAACGCCAAACAACTCTTTTGTGCGGTGAAGAACGGCACCACTCTAAGGCTCGTGGGTGCGGTGAATACGTTGATTCAAGAATCTGGCTTGATTGCTCAGCGACCGATCTTCGACTGTGGTAGCGTGGCCGAGAGTAGCGATACACAATCCATCATCCTGCGACACTGCACGGTACAAGTAGGGCCAAACGGAGGGCTGGCACAAGCGTTGCCAGGGCAAGGCAGCATCACT
>JBBRME010000230.1:0-7023 GCA_038230995.1 Gemmatales bacterium | reverse complement strand
GTCCAGCACGAATTGACTCCACGTTTCCAACTCGTCGTACTTCAATCGCAGTTCCGTGAACGACGCGAAGCCACTGTCAGCCAAGGCGTCTTCGTTCGACTCCACCGTTGGTGATTGCAGTTCGAGCAGATGCACAACGCCCAGGTGAACGGAGCCGACGAACGTGCGCGGATCATAAATGAAGCCCAGTACTCGTTCCTGATATGGCTGGTTGAGTCGTACTTCTTCCTGCAGTTCGCGATGCATACCAGTGCGGTACGGGTCTTCGCCCCCGGCGGCATCCACGGTGCTGATGTGCCCGCCGATGCCTACGGATCGCTTAGCTCGCAAGCGAGTTTCGGTGCCGCTAGCCCCTCGGCGATAGTGGAAGAGGGCATCGTTGTGCTTCAAAACCAAGTATGGGATCAACTGCTTGAAGTTGGGATCATTCTCGCAGGTGGAGCGCGGTTCAAAACTGTACTCCGAAGGGTCGAGCAACAGGTGCAAATCATCAGCATCAAAAGAGCGGAAGCCGGTGAATGGCATCACTCGTTCGACGTGACTTGCAGGTAGGCACAATACCGATTCATCAAGTGGCATGAAGGTATTTTATGACTACTTCGTTACCGATGGCGGTGGGCCGATCAGTTCGAGCGACTTGGTGAGTTGTGTACGGGTCATGGTCACACGTTCGGCCTTCCAACCGGTGCCGTCGGCAGGCATCGTATCGGCGAGCTTGGCCACGCGATCATACGCTTTGCGGTGACACTCGATGTACCGTACATATTCCGGCGAGCCAGTAGGGATGCTGCTTCCGGCTGCTTTCAACTGTGGCAACAATGCTTCACCGACGACGTTGTCGAGTAAAGCCGCAACTTCTGCCGCACGGTCAGGATCGTTCCGTTGAATGGCTTCGTCCAGTGATCGACCGAGACGGATGCTCACCGTCACGTGTTGTTCGGCAGCGTCAAGTGGGTTGCTCGACTTCGATAATTTCAAACTACTCTCGATCAACTCTTGAATCAGGTCCTGATTGAGCTGCAGGAGCTTCAGGTGTTCCGCAGCGGTGAGCTTGGCACTGCTGCTGCCCTGTGCCGAGAGTGTCAGGCACACGGTGAGTATTGCAGTCAGTCCGAGGAGCGTTCGCTTCATGTTAAGCTCCCCGCTTTTCGATGATGGTGAGGAGTTCCGTGCGGGCGTTGTTTGCTGCCGTGGCCATCCGATTGAAGGCCGCCTGGGCAGCCGGTGGTGCTTCCGCAGCCAAGCTGGTGGACTCTGCAGCGGCCGAGTTCAGGAGTGTCATCGCTGCTTGTAGCCGGTTGAGCCGTTCTGGCCGTGTCATCGTGTGGTCGTCAAGTTGCTTGGCTTGTTCGACGATCCCTTGGGCTACGGTCTTTTCGTACAACGCGGCGATATTGGAAATCTCATCTCGGCTCGCGGCCTTGTACACGTCTTTCGCTTCAGTGGTGACATCGGTCGACCACTTGCTGAAGATGCTGAGGCGTTCCGGGGCCGTGCGCGATTGTGACAAGGCCACATGATGCTTCACCGAACGAGCAAGAAACTCATGCTTCGGTTTCTCGGCCAGTTCCGGTTCAACCACAGGTGGCTTGGGACGAGTCATGAACCATGCACCGCCGACCGTCACCATCACGCCTGCGGCCAACCCGGCCAGCAACTTGGGCGACACAAGACCCAGCATCTTCGCTACGCTGGGGAATGTGCCACTGCCCATGGCACTGGGTGCGATGGGTTTGGTGCGGATGACCGGGCCTTCAGCAAGAATCTGTTCCATGAAGGTTTCTTTAGCCAACTGCGACGATGGAACAGGCAGTTGAGTCAGTACACGATCCAGCCGCTTCGCCTTGGTCAGCATGATTTGGCATGCTGTGCAATCAGCCACATGCTCGCGCACATCTGCGGTTTGCTCCGTGGCTACCGCGAGGGCGATGATTCGGTTTTGGATCGTTTCGCAGTTCATGATCAATCATCTTCCTCAAGTTCATCGTCGCTGATGTACTTCACCAGCTTTTGTCGGGCTTTGAACACTCTCCATCGGGCTGTCTCTTCCGTGATGCCCAACACCACTGAAATATCCTTGAAGTTCATCCCTTCGTCGGCTCGCAGCAGCAGTGCCGTGCGGAAGTCGCTGGGCAATTCGGCTATGGCAGCCGTCACACGCTTCAGCGTTTCGCTGTCTTCGGCCTCGACCACCGGGCCGGGGCCAAGGTCGGCGGTTAGCGATTCATCCGGCAAGCTTCCGGCTCGGCGTTTATCGCCCCGCTTCAAGTTCACAAAGTTGTTGTGAGCGATGCGGTAGAGCCACGCCCGGAAGTTACTGCCCACACGAAAGCTCTTGATGGCAGCGAGCGCCTTCAAGAATGTTTCCTGGGTTAGGTCCTCCGCTCGGTGTCGGTCGTGCGTCAGGTGGAACAGCCAACGGAACATTCTGTCCCAGTAGGCTTGTACCACCCGTGCAAACGCAGCCCGATCTCCGAGTTGCGCGGCAGCCAACCATTCATTTTCCTCGCTCGCAGGTGTAGGTGCGGGCGTTTCCTCAGCTCGTGGCACGTTCAGCAGTCGCTCCGGGCTGTTGGTCGTTGCCACGGTAACCAAGTCGTGGGCACTCGTCCAGAGGTTCACGTCATGCACCCACCACGCGATGTTTAAGAAACACCCCAACCGGGGCGATGTTGGCGCGAAAGTGAGTTCTCACAAGCCCGCTCGTGGCGAATCGGCACAATCGGCAATCTCGGAACGTTGAGTGTCCGAATGTCAAAGTTGCGTGAAACTGCGCAGTCGATGCTTTCAGTCCAACGTGCAGGCTGTTATAAACGAAGTGCTGATCCCGCCAAACCGTCAGGTCGCTTTACCATGTTGCTTCCACGTCGTCGGACGTTTCTTGCCACTGGCATTGTGAGCATGGCCACCGTGCCATGGTTGATTGCCCAAGAGCCAGCGAAAACTGCTGAACCAGCCAAAAAACCGGAAGAACCCAAGCCACACAACGAACCCTTCAACCCGGACACCATCTTCCTCACTTGGCATACTGACCCCACGACAACCTGCGTGGTGCAGTGGATCGGTAGCGAGTGGGAATACCTCAGTAGAGAGTTGCAATACGCAGAACTGAGTTCGGAATACGAGAAGGCACGCGACCGCGACAACAAGCTCAAAGCAGCTGTTGCTTCGGTCAAGTCCGCAGAAGAAGTCATCCCCATCCAAAGCCTACCCAAGCAAGTAGAGCCAAAGAAAGAAACACCCAAAAAAGAAGAGCCAAAGAAGGAAGAGCCTAAGAAGCTCGATCCATCAAAACTGTTGAGCTGGCAGAAAACGTCGGTCATTGTCAAGCCGTTTCAAGAGACCGATCTGAAGGTCTACCGCGTCGAAATCAGCAATCTCAAGCCGGGTACCGAGTACATCTTCAAAGTCGGTAATGGTGGCACCGAGTATCGTTTCCGCACCATGCCCGCCAAGGCTACGGATACTTTCCAGTTCATCTCCGGGGGCGACTGCGGGGTGAACGATCACGCCTTGGCCAACAACCGCCTAGCAGCGAAGCAAGACCCGTACTTTGTGCTCATCATGGGAGACTTGGGCTACGACAATGGCAGATCCGCACGCACAGCCTTGAATTTCATCAAGAACTATTCCAGCACGATGAAGGACAGCAAGGGCCGTTTGATTCCATTAGTCGCTGGCATTGGTAATCACGAAGTCAATGGCGGCTACGGCAAGTCTCGCAAGGACTCTCCTTTCTTCCTTTCGCTCTTCGATGGCCTGTACAAGGACACCACTTATGCCACGCTCGATTTTGGCGATTACCTGAGCCTCGTGCTACTGGATAGCGGGCACATTGCCAGCATCGGTGGCGAACAAACCGACTGGCTCGGCAAGCAACTCGCTACCCGCCAGGATCGTACGCACTTGTTCGTGGCCAACCACGTTCCGGCCTATCCGAGCTTCCGGGATCCCGAAGTGAAGAAACCCGAAGGTACGTTAGCTAAGGATGCGAAGCCCGAAAAGTTTGGAACGGGTGAGGAGCAACGCTTGCACTGGGTGCCGTTGTTTGAGAAGTATGCAGTGGACATTGTGCTTGAACACCACGACCACACATTCAAGCGGACTCATCCGTTGCTCAACGGGCTGAAGAATGAAAACGGCGTGCTTTACTTGGGCGACGGAAGCTGGGGAATGTTGCGGTCGCCCAAGTCACCAGAAAAGCGCCCTTATCTCGCCGCTGTCGGTGGATCGTATCACTTTACTATCCACCGATTGGATGGAGACGTGCGGTATCACGTGGCGATGGATGAAGGCTCAAAGATTGTGGACATCACCGCCACACGGAAGCGATCACGCTCCTCAACGAAGTCTTCCTAGCTGGTGCTACACCGGCAAAAACTCCGACTTCTTGGCTTCATACTTCAGCAACACGGAACGGTTTCGCCCGGATTGTTTGGCCTCGGAAAGTGCCAACGCCGCGAGTGTTCGCATACGTTCGTAGTTGACTTGCGAATTTGCATCAGCGATAGCAAAGCCCAAGCTGATCGTCACGGAGATGCGTGTGCCTTCGTAGTTCACAACGCACTTCTCAGCGGCAACTCGCAGCCGTTCCGCGAGGATATCCGCACCTTCCCAGTCGGTATCCGGGGCGACCACCAAGAACTCTTCTCCACCGACTCGGCCAATCGCATCCGTACCGCGAATGGTTTCCTGAAGCACGCGTGACAGGCTGGCGAGCATGTAGTCGCCACCGCTGTGCAGGTAGTTGGTGTTCACGGCTTTAAAATGGTCGATGTCCACCATGCCGAAAGCAACGGCTGCGGGGATCCGCGCACGGCGTAGGAGTTCGTGCCTGGCGATTTTCTCAATAGCCGGGCGGTTGGCAAGCCCCGTGAGCGAGTCAGTGAGGGCCATCCGCTCAAGGATGTTGTTCTTCTTCAGAAGTTCTTGTGTGCGAGCGGTGACGAGCCGTTCAAGGTTCTGGTTCAGAGTTTGAAGCTCGCCGTGCAGTCGCTCATTGTTGCGCTCCAGCATTTGCGATGCTGCAACTTCACGGACGTGAGCTTGAAGATCTTCACCTCGCCAAGGCTTGAGAATCAAGCGGTGGATGCGGGCGCAATTGATGGCATCGGCCGCATCTTGCAGTCGGGCCATACCGCTAATAAGGACGCGCGCCGTACGAGGGTAATGCTGACACACCCAGTCAAGTAACGTAACACCTGAATAATCACCAAGGCCGAGATCAGTAATGACGATATCAAACGGCTTCGCCTGAAAAGCTGACATGGCTTCGTCGTAGCCACAGGCGTAGGAACAATCGAACTCGTCGCCGAGTTGATTTTGAAGGAGCCGAATGATGGCTGGCTCGTCATCGACGACGAGAACTGTGCTTCGGTCCTTCGTCTTTTGGAGCGTTTGCAGCATAGGGAAAGCTCGACCACCATCCATGGGGTATCGGCCTACGGTCAGCTTTTGTGGCGGGGTGAGGAGAGTTTCCTCATCAAAACTTATGCCGCCCCAAGAGTCCGTCGGAGTTTCCAACACTAAAAGCTAGAGCGCGTTCTGGGCTGACGTGAAAAGAAAATCCGATTCTCGCGCAAAGTCTTCCCAAAGCCCGCACAACACGAATGACATAGATTTTCGCTATCATCCCCAGTGTATGAATCTGCGGCTTGATAGGAACTTTTAGTGGAATCTGACCAAAAAGATTCAAGTCGGACAGAAACACGCGGTTTTCCGACCAATTTGCTTGTGACTCATCTGTTCATTGACTACAATCCGTCATTCGCTAGAGGAACACCCGGAACTACGCTTGCGATGCTGGACGTTTCCGAACTGATGATCACCTAACCGACCGCCAGAGCCGTGGACCTTGTCGTCCCGCCTGCACTAGCACTTACGATGCACTTGGTTGTGTGCCCACAGCGTACGGAAAGCTCAACGTTCACCGCAACTTTTCCAAATCCGTGGTGTTCCCGATGCCGATGCCTTGAGTTCCGCGTCCAGTGGCAACACTGTAGCGGAACCACCGACACGAGCCGGACGTATCCGGCTCCCGAAGAGGAGCGTTAACGGTTGCCCTTGCAACTGGCTCACGACTCTCAGCGTCTTCGGTATGATCGGTCCCAACGTAGCATCACACAATCGTGGAGACGGCAACCATGACGACCACACGCCGGGCGAAAAGTGTATCTTCGAATCAAACTTTTGACGACTCCGCTGCACAACACTTCTCCTCCGACCTGCTAACGCCTGAAGAAGAACGCGAGTTACTTACGAACTTCTGGGATTGTAAGAACGAATTGGTTCGCGTGCTTCTCCGCTACTTCCCCGACCTCCGAGCCTGCCGACCACCACTCGAACCTTGGCCAATGGCCCAGTTCATACGTGACCAGGCCAACGAAAGAACCCGCACGGCCCTCGCCGTGAAACGATTACACAACCGCTACGTGCACCATAAGCACCGGTTAGCTAGTGCAAACATTCGTCTCGCTGCTCACGTGGCCAAACGATTCCGCCACCACAGCCTTGCTTACACCGATCTTCTGCAAGAAGCGGTTTGCGGTCTCATGCAAGCTATTGACCGTTTTGATGTGAGCCACGGTACTCGGTTGGCTACTTACGCCACGTGGTGGATTCGCCAAACCCTGCAAATTGCGGTAGCCCGGCAGAGCCACTTGGTCAGCCTCAGCCCGCACCACTTGCAGGAACTCGGCTTGCTCCAGCAGGAGAGCGAAGCTCTTGCTCACGGTGGCAAGCACATTCCTACACCGCAGGAATTGGCCGCACGAACCGGTAGCAGCTTGGAGCACTTGAACCACTTGCAAACGGCGACCCGTACACCGGTCAGCCTCAACGCAGTGCTCGATGACGATAGCGACTTCAAGCTCACCGAAGCGATGCCCGACACACAGACTCTGACGCTCCATGAGAACAACGAGCGCCAAGAAGCGCTGAAGTTCTTGATGGAAAACCTCCGCCCCCGCGAGCGGAAAGTCCTCGACCTCCGCTTCGGCCTCACCGGCAGCGGTACCCACAGCC
>JBBRME010000229.1:0-7040 GCA_038230995.1 Gemmatales bacterium | reverse complement strand
TTTAGTGCAGACATCGAACGGCCGACCGTTCACGACCGATGAGATCATGCGATTGTCTAATGCTGTGGAAACACTGCCAGATCGCCTCGCTGCCATCAGGAAAATGGAAGATTGCCAGAAGTGGCTCATTCGGCAATTGTCGGAGCACATTGCTCCTCGAGCCGCAGAATGGGGCTTGCCGAAGGATCCTTTCAGCAACGACTTTGTCAGCCTGCTGACGGCCCTGAGCCACGCCGTGCTTTCAGATGATCTTGATCTCGTGAATACCACGATCGTCAAGCCATGCCAGCAAATTGCTGCTGTACTCGAGATCGAACCAGGTGAATTCGGCACGTTGTTTGAAGTGGCGTGGACGACCCTGAGTCAGCGTTGTGAATCAAGTAGCATCTCTGCACTCAAGCCATTTTTCCAGCGAGTGATGGAAGAATTGAAGATGAGCGACTGGGTTCCGTCGAGCCATGTCGCTGTACCAACAGAATCGCACGAACTCGCTGCGATGGAGGTCTAACTCATGCTGACGTATCGAAATCTTGAAGTCCTCCGTGATCGTTACCCAACCACGGAAGAACGCGATTATCTGACCAACTACAGCGAGAGTTTCGGTCGGCGTGTGTTAGCCCATGACGATATTCTCAAGATCAAGGGCGACGTGATTGAAGACGTGATGAGTGCAATGAAACGGATGTATCCCAACATCCCGCGCTTTCACGTTTCAGGCTTTGAGAAAGGCTACCGCGACAACACGCTGCTTTTGGAATACATGGCCAAGAGCATGATCCTCGATGACATCGAGCTTTATAACGAGCAAGTGTTGACCTGGGTTCGCACTCTGTTTAAGAGTTTCAACTTCACGCCGAAGTTCATGCGAGAAAACTTCACGTTCATGCGCGACGCGGTGCGTCGCCGTGGCCATGCTCGTACCTACGAACTGATGGCCCCGCTGCTCACGCACACCATCAATTACCTCAGCGACATCCCGGAACCCGTCCGCCCCGAAGTGTAGTAGGTCATTCTGTCTGGTGACATTGTTTATCAGAGAGGTGTGCACCCCTCTTGTTAATCATTTTGCCGGATGTGAAGAATGAACGTTGGAGTGATTTGAGCGGTTGAATTGCTCCACAAAGTGGTCGTAACGATGCCTATCGGGGTCGTTTTGGTAGCGAAACTGACCCGATACGGTGCGTGAAGGGGCAGTCCGAGGTCGTTTCTGTTTCATTCACGCGAACACGCAAGTCGCCCAGCCCCAACCAGAAGTATCTCAGTTGAGAGCACATCAAGAAAACAGTGAAATCACTGGACTCCCTTTCGAAGATTCTGGAAACTACTCTCAACAGTCATGGGCTGACTTCTCCGAACGTGCATCGAGTCGGACGGAGTAGGAAGAGCCATCGCAGTTGATCGACAGAATGATTTCTGTCGAATCAGTCGTTCGGCAGCGGTGGGGGGAAGTTGATGGCGAAGGCCGGAGAAATCGACCTGCCATCCGGCCGGCGGCTGTACCTCCGCGAGTTGCGTCAGTACCTGACCTACGAGGGGTTGCTGGAGGGGCTGCCAACCGCTGAGCGGAACAAGCAGCGGCTAGAGCGGCTGGTCACCGAGCTTCGCGACAAGCCATACGAGGGAGGACCGTACCTGATCCACCCGAACGAGACGCCCATCAAGTACGATTGGGGCGGAAAGCCATACCCTTTCGGCACCCCGTCGGCCCTGCCCTCAGTGACGTGCATCGGGCGGTTCGACTCCCTCGAGCCGGCCCGCGACGCGAACTGTGACCTCTCCGGGCTGGTGGTGATATGGTTCCAGGAGGAGTTCGCGTTCCCGATCGAACCGGCCATGGTCGCCCAGCTCCTGGCCATTGATTGGGATGCTCACGCCGCCGACTTTAGCCACTGAGCAAGACGCAGCCTTAGACGCTGCAGCAGACGGCGGGGCATGAGACGTCCTGTTCGGGTGCCTGTGCTACTTCCGGGTAGGCTGCTCTCAACCGAGGTTGATGAGTTCCTTCCTACCTGTTCGATAACCCGATCCGCCAGACTCGCTCAGCTTCGCGCCTTTCCCTACTTCTTCACAGTCACCTTGAACACACGTACTTCGGGGCCAGCGGTGTCGGCGGACTTGGGTACACCCAGGTAGTACTTGTCTCCGGCGAGTACCCCGGTGCGGCTGTCCTTCGGCGTCGTCAGCTTCTCGACCACTTCGTACTTGTCGCCTTGCTTTTCGAGAACGGCCAGGTTGCCATCGCTGCACGAGGCATACAGCCGGTTGTTCAGGGCATCGAAGTGCAGGTCGTCGATGCCTAGCGGTATTTCCACAGAACTCAGCTCTTTGCCAGTTTTCGCTTCCATCAGAACCACCATCGGCTTCTTCGGACTGCCGATAAACAACACACCGGCCTTTGGGTCATAGTCAATTGGGCTGCCGCCGTCGGTCAGCTTGAGCGGGTAGTTGGCGACCACTTCGTTCTTAGCCATATCGATGACGGCAACTTCGCTTGGCTTGGTCAGCACGGCATAGATCAAGCCAGCTTTGGCATCGATCTTGAAGCCGTGCACTGAGCCGGGCAGTTTGATGTTGGCTTTGTTCTTGCCTGTCTTGGCGTCCAACACCACCATCGTCGTCCCACACCCCGCGTAAACAGTCTTGTGCTCCGGACAGTAATGCACATTGTCCGCCCCTTCAGCCTTCTCGCTGAAGATCAGTTCGTAGGTCTTGCCGTTGAAGGCGTTGCAAGTGCCTACACCGTTGCCAACATAGATGATGTCGAGATCGACCGCGTAATCCACGCCGGACACTTTGCCTTGCTCGGCAATCTGCTTGACGACTTTCTTTGTTTTCAGGTCGAAGATGTCCAACGTGTTGTTCGGCTTGTTCGCAAGGAACAACCGCTCGCCTTTGACATCCACAGCGAGGTGATCGAGCTTTCCGTTCACCCCGGTGGTCGGGATGGTTGCTGTGAGTGACAGTCGTGTGTCAGCAGCATGAATCAGTGAGAGTGTCTGCAATACGACAGCAGCCAACAAAACGTGACGCAGCATGATCAGCCTCGATAGAAATGGACTACACACTGATAGATCATGAACACGCAATCGGAACTTCAAGCCTCATGACCACGAATTGCTGATCCTCTCTCGGAAACATCTCGAAGGATGCATGGAATGCCAACGCATTTTTCAGAACTGTCTGCCAGCTTTCGCACATCCGGTAAAATGCACGAACACACAGGTTGTGAGCATCTGCATGGCTGTCGTTGGTATTGATCTTGGCACCACGTTTTGTGCCGTCTCGCACTTGGATGATCGCGGCAAAGCCAGTTCCGTTCCCAACCGTGATGGCGAAGTTTTGACCCCGTCTGCCGTGTACCTCACCGGCAGAGGCGATGCTGTGGTCGGGCAGGCCGCGCTGGATGTTGCGCTCGAACAACCCAGCCACGTGGCCACGATGATCAAGCGGCAGATGGGCCGACCCGACTTCGGACGAACCGTAGCAGGGCGTAACTTTAGGCCTGAAACGTTGAGTGCCATTATCCTCCGCAAGTTGGTTCTTGATGCAGAGCGACAATTGGGGCCGATCAAACAAGCCGTGATTACCGTGCCGGCGTACTTCGACGACACACGCCGCAAGGCCACCATGGACGCCGGGGCGATTGCCGGGCTGGATGTACTGGACATCATCGATGAACCCAGCGCCGCCGCGCTGGCCTATGCCTTTCAACAGTCCGCCTCGGCGTATCTATCGCCCGGTGAACTCCCAGCAAACGCCGCCAAAACGGTGCTCGTCTACGACCTCGGTGGTGGCACCTTCGACGTAACAATTGTTCGGCTTGGCAAGAAGCGGTTTCAAGTGTTGGCCATCGAAGGTGATGTTCGCCTGGGCGGCAAGGACTGGGACGACCGGTTGGTGAGCGTGGTGGCTGAGCAGGTTCAACTGAAGTACGGCATCAATCCGCTGGACGATGAGCAAAGCCACGCGATGCTGCAAGCCAGTGCGGAGAGAGCGAAACGCACCTTGAGCAAAGTGGATCGAGCTACCATCACCTGCACCCACGGTGGCACCAAGAGCATTGTGCCCATCACTCGTGAGACCTTCGACAACCTCACCAAAGACTTGCTGTTGCGAACGAAACTCACCACGCAGTCCGTGCTCAAACAAGCCAAGCTCACCTGGAAGCAGATCGACAAGATTCTGCTCGTGGGCGGTAGCACCCACATGCCCAGCACCGGGGCCATGCTCGCCGAGATCAGCGGACAGGAGCCGGATCGCACCTTGGCCGTGAGCGAAGTGGTGGCCCGAGGTGCAGCCGTTCACGCGGGCATTCTGTTGGCCCGGCAGCAGACAACTCCACGCAATGCCGTGCAGGAGCAACTGGCCGACATCCTCGAAGTGAGCGTGAACGCCCACAGCCTCGGTGTGGAGATTCGCCAAGGCGAGCAACGGTTGAACAACAAGTTAATCGGTAAGAACACGCAGCTACCCGCGAGTGCTCAGCGGAAATACTTCACCGTGGCCGAAGGCCAGAACCGTGTGCGTGTGCGTGTCCTCCAAGGTGAGGCCCAGCAAGCCGAGGCTTGCATCCCCGTCGGTGAGTGTTGGATCGAAGGACTACCCACCAACTTGCCAAAGGGTTCACCCGTGCAGGTGGAGTGCGGCGTGGCGGCGAATGGTCGGATCGTGGTGACGGCCACAGATCTGACTTCCGGCAAGGAAGTGCGCACTGTGATGAAGCACAGCGGCGGCCTGAGTGACGCCGACATCGCCACCGAAGCTGCGTGGGTGCGCGAGCTGAAGGTGCAGTAACATCGCGTTGGAACGACCCTTCAAGCAGTTGGGAGGGGGTGGGCGAACTCTTTTACTTCTCAAATTCCACTCACCCGGCCTTCGGCCAGCCTTTTCTCTAATGGAGAGGGCATTGAAACAGACACCCCAGAGAAAAAACAAGCTGCGTCCCCCCTTTTTCCTCTCCAACACCAGATTTTCACATTCGCACCCCTTTGGATGCCTATACTGACTGTTTGCACACGTTCGCCCTCAACCAACCCTGCATGGGTCAAAGGTACCGTCGATGTCAGAGTCTGATGTTGAAGTTTCTGGTTTCGCAACGATGGGCCTAGACCCACGAATTTTGAGCGCGCTTGATTACAAAGAGCCATCACCGATTCAGCGCGAGTCGATCCCCATATTGCTGGAAGGCAAAGATCTCGTTGGCTTGGCCGGTACTGGCACCGGCAAGACAGCAGCGTTCGCTCTGCCAATCCTGCACCGGTTGCGTGCCAATCCAGCCAAGAAGCCCGGCGTAGCCGTGCTGATCCTCACGCCGACGCGTGAACTGGCGATCCAAGTTGCCAAGGCCATGTCCACCTATGGCAAGCCCGTTGGCATCAGCGTGCTGGCCGTCTACGGCGGTACGGGTTATGGCGAACAAATACGCGCCATCCGTAATGGCGTGGAAGTCGTCGTCGCGACTCCGGGTCGCGCCCTCGACCTCATGAACAAGGGCAAGTTGCCGCTCGATGCAGTATCAATGCTGGTCTTGGATGAAGCCGATGAAATGTTGAACATGGGCTTCGCTGAAGATATGGATGCGATTCTGGCCCAGACGCCGAAAGAGCGCCAGACGATGCTCTTCTCCGCCACCATGCCGACACGCATCGAAGAGATGACAAAGCGGCACTTGAACAATCCCGTACGCATCAAGATGGCCAAGGAACTACCAGCCAGCGGCGAAGCGGCCAAAGTTCGCCAAATGGCTTACATCGTGGGGCATGAGCACAAAGCCAAGGCTCTGGCCCGCGTGTTGGACATCGAACAACCAACATCCGCCATCATCTTCTGCCGCACGCGGATGGATGCTGATGAACTCGTGGGTGGCATGGCTCACCGTGGGTTCAAACCACTGGCCCTGCACGGTGGCTTGGCTCAAGATCAACGCGACCGCGTGATGACTCGTTTCCGCTCCGGCGAGGCGAACCTGCTGGTAGCGACCGACATCGCCGCCCGTGGTTTGGATATTGCACATCTGTCGCACGTCATCAACTTTGACATCCCGACGGATACTGATCAGTACATCCACCGCATCGGCCGCGTGGGTCGGGCGGGCCGCGTTGGTGTGGCGATCACACTCACCACGCCGAAAGAGCAACACGGCCTGTACAACATTGAACGATCCACGAAGCAAAAGATCACGGTGGCACCGTTGCCTTCGCTGAAGGACTTGCGTGCAGCACGGTTGAACCGCACGCGATTGCAACTCACCGAAGCTCTGGCCAAGGCCGAAGTTTCCGATGAACTGCGGGCACTCGTGGCTGACATGTCGAAGGACTTCAGCCCAACGGATTTGGCGCTGGCTGCGTTGACACTGCTGCGTCCTGCCTCCAAGCAGGACGACGAAAAAGAGATCCCCAGCGTGGCGCCGAACGGCCAGCGTTCACAGAAGCAAGATCGCTTTCAGCGTGGCTTTGATTCTGTGGAAGAAACCAAACAGGTTGGCCGCCGACCAACGAACCGAGGGATGGCGAAAGTCTTCTTCGGTATTGGTCGCGATGCCGGGGTAGCAGCACGAGATTTCGTACTGGCCATTGAACACGAAGCTGGCATCCCCGGTAAGGACATCGGGGCGATTGACCTGACAGATCGCTTTGCTCTCGTGGAAGTGCCAGGCGAACTGGCCGACTATGTCGTCGAATCGTTGCAAGGGATGCGGATTCGCGGTCGTCGGGTGAACGTGCGAGCCGACCGCCCACCCATTGGTACGAATGCAGCTAGCAAAGATGCCCCGGCTACACTGAAAGCCTAGTGGTGTATTCGAACAAGAAACCACCGGTGCGAGGTAACTCCGCCGGTGGTTTTTTCGTTTGCGGCGAACGAAGCGAATACTGAGTCCATGGTCGTGTTCTCTAGAATTTCTGCAGACCTATGCTCGCAACTGAACTCATCGAATCGATCCTGACACGCTTGCCCACGGCCCGCATCGGCTTGGTTGGTGATCTGTTTCTAGATCGTTACTTCGACATTGATGCAGCACTCAACGAACCATCCATCGAGAC
>JBBRME010000228.1:0-7096 GCA_038230995.1 Gemmatales bacterium | reverse complement strand
CGGAACTTGGATCTACCAAACGAACCGCTATCGCTGGCGGCCCGGCTTCTGGGTCGAGCATCGCCGCGACTGGATCTGGGTGCCAGACACCTACCGCTGGACACCACTGGGCTACGTGTATGTCTCCGGCTACTGGGACGTGCCATTGGCCCGTCGTGGGGTACTTTTTGCCCCCGTTGCGTTCCGCCAACGACTGCTGGCCCGTCGACACTTCGTGTACACCCCGGTGTACCTGGTGCCGGAACCAGCGCTGTACACCAGCCTGTTCGTACGCACCGGCCGTAGCAGCTACTACTTCGGTGATTACTACGAGCAGTCGTATGTGACCGCAGGGTACTCATCGTGGAGCGGGGTAGGCTTTGGCAACTCGAACTTCGCCGTGAACATCAACATCGGTCGCCAGCCACGGCCGTTTTACGATCCGCTTTGGAGCTACTACTCGATCCAGAACCGCGCCACACCAGCGTGGCAGACGAACATCAACAATGTGTATGTTGGGCGCTTCAACGGTGATGTACCGCGCCCACCACGAACATTGGTTCAGCAGAACAACGTGACCGTGGTCAACAACGTCACGAATGTGACCAACGTGACGAACAACACGAACATCATCAATAACAACACCACGAACAAGAACCGCACGGTTGTGGCCGCGGCCCCTGCTCTGCTGGCCCCGCTTTCGGAACTGAAGACCGCTTCACCGAGTGTGGCCCTCAAGAGCTTGGTGCAAGAAGACCGCATCAAGGAACAGAAGTTGTCCAAGGACTTCCAGATTGCAGCCACGGAGCGCAAGAAGGTTGAGACGAACCTGGTTGATAAAGGCTTCGCAGTGAAGAAGGACGACAAGCCACGCTCGGTTATGTTCGATGTACCCCCAACGATATCGGCTCGTGCACAATCACCGAAGGAACCGGCTAAGGCTCCACCGCCACCAGCCGCCCCGGCTTCGCCAAAGATCACCAACCTGGTGAATCAGGATCCGATTGTGAAGCCAACCGGCCCAGGGCCGATGCCAACGAAGCCCGATGCACCGAAAATCACGCCACCGGCGGTGACGAACCCGGTCGATGTGTCTCGCCCGAATCGTGGCGAGAACAAGGCCCCCGGTACAATCGCCCCGATCATGAACAAACCTGTGGAACCGACCAAGCCATCGCAACCGGTACTGCCGAAGCCTGACGCTCCTAAGCCAACGGTGCCAGTGAATCCCGTGAAGCCACCGGAGTCCCCAAGAGTTCCACCTCCAACGGTGCTACCACCGAAGCCTGACGCTCCTAAGCCAACGGTGCCGGTGAATCCCGTGAAGCCACCGGAGTCCCCAAGAGTTCCACCTCCAACGGTGCTACCTCCACCAAAGTTCGACGCTCCACCAAAGACGGTGCAACCTCCACCGAAGATCATGAATTTAGTGCCCACGACGCCCGCACCACAGCCACAAGCTCCACCGCCTACGGTGCAACCGCCAAGGACAAATCCTACCGTGCCCGGCCCAGTGACGCCCTCACGACCCCGGACGAACGAACCGGCGAAGAAGGAAGAAAAGAAGAAGTAGAAACAACAACACCCGGTGATGATTCACCGGGTGTTGTTTTTGATTGCCGAGGACAGGACTTGAACCTGCATGGGATTGCTCCCGCTAGCACCTCAAGCTAGTGCGTCTGCCAGTTCCGCCACCTCGGCTAAGGTACAAGAAAGTTAGTAGCGACTCACTCGTTCTTCAAGTGCAAATCAGGTGGCTTACGTTGAACAGAGGGATGTGACTTGACGATGGTTCGGAGTGTCTATTCCAGACCCGAGGTTGAGCGTCAAAAAGAAGCTCGTCTTTGCACACCGTACCACAACCTCACAACCATGACCAATATTTCCACATTTGCACTGTTTTTTCACGCGTAGCGCGTTATAGTCTCATCAACCCGGTGGGAAGTGCCCACTGCGGCGAAGGCGAACACAGGCGGGTCGTTAGCGTAACGTCGAGCGTCGTTTGGTAAGGTAGGCTATGAGCATTTCTTCTCAAGCATTGTCCTCCTCACGCTGTCTGGCCGAAGTAGCTTTTACGACTTTCTCACGCAAAGTTCCCGAACACGGTGATCCATTGGCGCAAGACGCTGAGGGGTACTGCCGAGTTGTCGGGGCGTGATGTTTTTCGATTCTGCCCGTCTGTTGTTCGTCTGCATGGTGCCTGTGGCATTGTGTGTCTATGGAGTTTGGGGTGGCGCCGAGTGAGGTCGCCACACCTGTTGAGGGGATCGCATGAGCGGTGCAGCGAAGAATCTGTACGTCGGAAACCTGCCGTTTCAAACCACCGAAGAAGATCTGATGCAGCTCTTCGGTCAGTACGGCGCAGTGGTCAAAGTACAAATCATCTCAGATCGTGACACGGGCCGCAGCCGCGGTTTCGCGTTCGTTGAGATGGGAGATGGCGTGGAAGCCGCCGTCGAAGCAACCAATGGCATGGAGTATGGCGGTCGTCGCCTGTCCGTAAACGAAGCTCGCCCACGTGAAGAACGTCCAGGTGGCGGCGGCGGTGGTGGTGGTGGTTACGGCGGCGGTGGCGGCGGCCGCACCGGCGGCGGTGGCCGTAGCGGTGGTGGTGGTTACGGCGGCGGTGGCGGCGGCCGTAGCGGTGGTGGTGGTGGATACGGCGGCGGTGGCGGCGGCCGTAGCGGCGGTGGTGGTGGTGGATACGGCGGCGGTGGCGGTGGTGGTGGATACGGCGGCGGTGGTGGCGGCGGTGACCGCTACTAACTGATCAAGACTGACACAAACGAACAGGCCCGTGATTCCTCGTGAATCGCGGGCCTGTTCCGTTGACTAACGAAAAAGTTTCAGCACGACCAGACCCACCATCATCGCAAGGATGAGGCCGACAGCCAACTTCAAGGTGTCGCGGCTCGTTCGCCGACGCAACAGCACCTCGAATTCACCTGCGTTACTTTCTTCAATCGCCAGTTGCAGGGCTTGTTCGTAACGCCCCAGCGGGTAGTCACCGGTTTGCTGCAAGCTCAGCACACCTGTTGGCAACGGTACGGGCAACGATTCTTTGGGTATCGCCTGGTACTTCAACTCCGGCATCGGCTGAAACGCAAATGTCGCAAAACTGAAATCGAAGCGCGAGCGGTACGGCAAGAGGTTCCAGAGCGTTTGGGCGTAGGCCGTCAAAGATGTGGGGCTTTCGTGCCAAAGGTGGGCCCCGTCAAGAATGGCTTGCAACCCACCGAGCAGCGTGGCACGGTCGTGCTCTTTCAACCAGATCGCAGCTTGTTTAACGCTCGGCGGTGTGAAGTTCAACTCATGTTCAAGGCTGTCCACCTGGCCCCGGCTATCCCAACTCGGCGGATACGCTTCGTTCAAAGCGAAGGGATCAACACCCTTGAGCCAATCCGCCTTCGACAGAATCAGGAAGCGGAACCCCAACACACCTTCCCCACGGGACTCGACCTGAGTGACAGCCCAGTGTCGCTCGCCGAACGGCTGGCTCAACAAGGCTGAGACATCGTCATTCACGGTCGGTAGCCAACCAAAGCCCGTCACAAGCTGTCGCGCCTCTTCTTCCCAACGTGGCAGGTTAATCGTCAAAGGCACGACGAATTGAACCTCACTTCGCAAGAGGGCGACAACTTGATGAAGAACGATGATGTTGGGCATCAGTTCACTCTTCCTGCAGCCCACTGCACGAGGTGTTGGGTCATCACGCCGTTGTTGTCCATCCGTGGAACTTTGTTCTGTCCGCCTTCTTTGCCGCGCGATTTCATCCACGCCTCGAAGCCACCCGCTGGCATCACCACGAGCTCCGGGGCCAGCATGGTGAGGTTATCGAGGCGGTGAGCATCGTAATCTTCATTCAGCCTGCGGAGTTCGTCGTCGAGTGTCTTCATGAACAGCGACGCTTCTCGCGGTGGCGTACCACGGAACTCGATGATGTACTGATGGTGGCCCGGCTTCTTGGGATCGGTCGGGAACACCGGGCCAACGTGATGGTCGGCTGTGAGTACATCGCACACCCCGGCCGCCTTGGCGATCGCTTTCTCCACTTCTTCTTCGATCAAGTGCTCGCCGAAGGCACTGAGGAAGTTCTTCAAGCGACCGGTAAAGCGAATGAGTGGAGGATTGCGACTTTCGAACGTGATGGTGTCGCCAATCAGGTAACTCCACAACCCGGCGCACGTGGTCACAGCGAGGGCATAAACCACGCCCGGTTCCACGTTGGCCAACGTGTGCCGGGTGGGTTTGTCCGAATTCAGGTGACCATCCGTGATGTACTCCACCGGGATAAACTCGAAGAAAATGCGGTGGTCAGTGACCAAGCGCAGCATCTGATGCCGAGGGTCTTCCGTGGCGATGAACCCCTCGCTGCACGGGTACACTTCGCAGTACTTGACGTTGTCCGAACCGATCTCGGTTTCAAACGTCTTGCGGAAGGAATCAAACTTGGTGCCACCATGAACCACGACCTTCAAGCGTGGCCACACCTCCGCGATCGTGCTCTTCCCTGAGAGTTGCTTCACTACATCGAACAGTTTCAACATCCAACTGGGCACGCCACTGATGGCCGTGATCGGCTCCTTCAAACTTCGCTCTGCCAACTTGGTGAGCTTGGTCGTCCAGTCCGGGATCAAGCTGAGTTCCAGCGGAGGAAACACGTACGGCCGGGCAGCGTTGTTGAGTTCCTTGCTGGCAATGCCGCTGAGATCGCCAGCGAGGCTGCCGTCCACTTGCTGGCGAAGATCGGTGCAACCACCGAGGAAGAAGAACTTGCCGGTGAAAGTGTCGTGCTTGGGGTACATGTTGCGGAAGTAGGCCATGGTGGTGAACCCGGCCTTCTGGTTCGACTTCACCATCTCCTTCGAGATCGGGATGTACTTGGTGGCCCCGCTGGTGGTGCCGCTGGACAGCGCGTAATACGGGATGTGGCCCGGCCAGGTGATGTTGTCGAGCTTCGGATACGCGGGTTGCCAGAACTCGGCCCAGAAGCGTTCGTAGTCCCGTAGTGGTACGCGCTGCTGGTAGTCAGCTATCGTTTCAATCCGGTCAAAACCGTGGATGCGCCCGAAGGCCGTGTCGGTGGCCTTGCGGACCAATCGCAGCAGTGTGTTGCGTTGTACCTTGGCGATGTCTTGCTTGTCGAGTTGCTTCACCTGTGCTTTGGCGGCGGCCACAAAGCCAGCATCGGCCAGTTGACGCACCAGTTTCGTGCCCGTCAGTTTTGGTACCAATCCACGTCCGGCGCGCGCCATGTTCCATCGCCCTTGTTCTGCATGTCAAGATACTCGAACCTATGGCCCCAGCAGCGATTTGCCGCCGATGTTGATCTGTCCCTCAGCCACGCTCAGCACCGTCATCAGCATGTCCGGTTGCGTAAGCCGTGCTCGCAAGCGGAGCACACCCACAGGGTTCTTGTCGTCGCCCCGGTACCACGTCACTTCCGCACCTTTGGCCAACGCCATTTTGGTGAAGCGATCCATCAGCCAACTCTTACTCAGCGGGATGGCCCCTGCTCGCAGCGACACCACTTCAATGGCAACGAGGTTCGGTTCCTGACCAATCAGCCAGACGCGGAACTCGGCCCACATCACGGTGCTGAAGAAGCCGCTACCACTACGGGCCGCAATCACAATCGTGTCGCCTTCAAAGGAGATGCGCGGATCGCGGAACGGGGCAATGGCCGGGCCAACCGCGTTCCAGTTGTTCGGGTCTTCCCGCAGGAAGGAGTTCAGTTCCTCCTGACTCAACCCGACGATCCACTCACCGGACGACGCCTTGGGCGACTCCAGCGAGTTCTGCATTTCCATCAGTTTCGTCTGAGCCACGCTGGCGTTGTCTGGATCGTTCGCCTGCGGGGTCTGCACTGCTCCACGGGCGTAGAACTCCGGCTCTTGCTTCAGTGCCAACCCTGCGCCAGCCAGCACAAGCCCTACCAGAATCAACAGTGTTAGTGCGGCCCACAGGCCCTTGCGTCGGCGTTTCATGACGGCGTAGCCTCGGGCAAAGATGCTGGGGCGGGTGCAATCTCAATAGGCACATCGCCCAGTTTGATGTTCAGGATGTCCACGAGTTCCTGAGGTGGATAGATGTTGACGCGGTCGTCGGTCAGTTCGATGGGGATCTTCACCCACTCCAAACCTGGCCGAATCCAGTACACTTCTTCGCTGATCGGGTAGGGCAGCTTGGCCATCGCATCGCGAGCCAGCACCTTCAGCATGTGGAAGTGAGTCACGTTGTTCGATTCCACTTTGCAGGCATACAGCAGGTCGCGGCTGGGCATCGAGATCAGCCAGCCGGCTGTGTCTCTGTCCACAAGATCATGGAACACCAGGGCCCGCGCGGCATCGAAGCTGTCCTGCTTGTTCCCGGCGTAGATGCCCATCTCCGGGTAGGCCGGTTGCAGCCAACCTTCACCCGTGGAGTTGTAAAGGTTCAGCCGGGCTTGTTGAACCCAAGCATCGGCGGTGGAACTTGAATCGCTCAACATCCGCTTGGAGACATACGCCACCATGGTGGGGTAGTCGAACACCAAGCTCAGCACGAGGTCATCGACACCGGGGATGAAGTCGCTCCACGGGGCGCTATCGCCTTCGGTATGCGGTGGGCCAACGCGAATCATCAACCGTTCGGCCCCGGCTTCCAACGTATCGGGGAGCTCGGCAGGTCGATCTTCACTGGGCACGAACACCCGCTGAATGAACCGATGGACAATGTCTGCGGTCTCTTCCGGCGGTTGGAGATTCACTTCGCGGTAGATGTTGGCCAAACTGACGAAGCGTTGATCGCCGGACGGGTCTTCCACGTCGATGCCATCGTCGCGCCACGACAGCAAATCCAGACCCAGCGACTCAACTTCCCGCACAATCGCAGCACGGAACTTCAACGGAAACGTAGGCGGGGTTGAGGATAGTGATTCAGCCGACACGTTGGCCTTCCTTACGCAGAGGACATTTCTCACTATCGGATAGTGTATTTCAAGAGTCAACGGAAGGCGGATTCAGGCGAGAGGTGCACCTTTGTTTTTCGGCAAAGAGCCGCGCCACAACTAAAACCAACAAAAAATCGGAAGTTAGAAATAACGTAAAAAATCACCCGAAATGGCAATGGCGAAATT
>JBBRME010000227.1:0-7260 GCA_038230995.1 Gemmatales bacterium | reverse complement strand
CTCACGCGGGCAGGCTCAACATCACACTCAACCACTCACCCCAACAACGCTTCCAGGATCGCCTTCTGGGCATGTAACCCGCGTGAGCGGCAGGAGTTTTGTACTTTGAACTCCTGCCGCTCACGCGGGCAGGCTCAACATCACACTCAACCACTCACCCCAACAACGCTTCCAGGATCGCCTTCTGGGCATGTAACCGATTCTCGGCCTGATCGAACACCAAACTTGCTGCACTTTCCATCACCCCGGCGGTGATCTCTTCACCACGGTGGGCGGGTAAACAGTGCAAAACCTTGCAATGCGCCGGGGCCTTGGCCAGCAGGGCCTCGTTCACCTGGAACTTGGCGAACTTCCGCAGGCGCTCCTCGCGCTCCGCTTCCTGGCCCATGCTCGTCCACACATCGGTGTAGATCACATCCGCATTCGCCACGGCTTCGGTCGGGTCGTTCGTGGTGAACGGCAGGTCCCCGCCGACGTTGTCCGCGTACCTCTTCAGGAAGATGTCGTCGAAGTTGTACCGCTTCGGGCAACCCAGCACGAGCTTCGCCCCGAGTTTACCACACGCCACGGCCAGGCTCATCGACACATTGTTGCCATCGCCGATGAACGCGATTGTCTTGCCCACCACGGTGCCAAAGGCTTCCTGCACGGTGAGCAGGTCGGCCATCGCCTGACAGGGGTGGCTGCGATCCGACAGGCCATTGATGACCGGGATGCTGCCGAACTTGGCGAGTTCATCGACGGTCTCTTGCTTGAAGACTCGACAAACCAAGGCGTTGATGTATCGACTCATCACCCGTGCGAAGTCCGGCAGAGGTTCGCGCCAGCCCAGTCCGATTTCGTTACCGGCGAAGAAGAGACTGGTGCCGCCGAGTTGGGCAACGGCTGTCTCGAAGCTTACGCGGGTCCGCAGGCTGGGCTTCTCGAACACGAGGCCCACGACTTTGCCGGCAAGTGCCGTGCGGGCCAGTGTGCGATCCGCTTTGAGTTGGGCCGCGCGGGTGAGCAACGTGCGGAGGAACTCCGCGGGTTGATCCATCACATTGAGAAAGTGTTTCATGAAGCGTCTATCTGGCATTGCAGAAGCGTAGCATGGTACAGCTTTGGCGCAGAATTCAAGCCAAAACGCCTCGACTGCTCTGTGAAGATCAACGGAAGACGACACCCGGACAAGCGATTCAGCAAAACCCAGTCGCCTATTATGGACAGGAGTGCCAACTCGGGGCACTTTCCTATAGACGACAATTTATCTTGAGCGCAAGATAGATGGTTGGTAACTCGGTTGGCAGGCTTACGTCTTGGCAGAGGAACGGACACGACGATGAACGCTCTCGGACTCGGCTGGCAGCTCACGGAATCTCAACAGCTTCTGTATAGCGACACCGTTGGTAAAGATGCCTGCGGTATCGGTGCTGTGGCCTCGAAACACGGCGTGCCCAGTCACGAGGTTCTGCATCGCTCCATCCTCGCACTCGTGGCGATGGAACATCGCGGCGGTGTCTGTGGGAATGCCGGCGACGGTGCCGGGGTCACGTTGGCACTGCCGCAGCCGTTCTTCAAAGACGAAGCGAAGAAATTGCACCTCGACGGTGCGCGTGATCTCCGACCCGAGCACACCATCGGCGTGGGTAGCTTTTTCTTCCTGGACAGCGACGCCGGCAAGATTCAGCAAGCGAAGAAACTCATCTACGATTGCCTGCACCGCAGCCCATGCAAGGTGCTGGGCTTCCGCCCGGTGCCCACCAATCAGGATGCCCTCCCGCAACTGGCACGAGACAGCCAACCCACAGCCTACGAGCACCTGCTGTTCACCGTGACGGGCGATGTGGCACAAGCCGAGCGCTGGCTCTACCGCCGACGCTTAGAGTTGCAGGTGCAGCTCACGGAGCTTGGCTTCCATGTGTACATCCCCAGCATCAGCGTGCGATTGGTCAGCTACAAGGGTTTGCTCACCAGTTCGCAACTGCGAGACTTCTACCCGGATCTCACGAACCCGGCGCTCGAGACAGGCATCGCCATCTTTCATCGTCGCTACAGCACGAACACGCTCCCGAACTGGAAGCTCGCCCAACCGTTTCGCTTCACGGCCCACAACGGCGAGATCAATACCATCCGCACCAACCGCAACGCGGTGGCGGCGTACATCCGTGGATTGAGTGGCGACAAAGCCCTGCCCAACGGCGAACTGCTCACGAAGAAGATGAGCGACAGCGGCAGCCTGGATGAATGGCTGGAGTTCCTCACGCTGGAACAGGGCTGGAGCCTCGAACGCGCCGTGCGATTGAGCATCCCGCCGGTGTGGGACACCGAGGAAGACGTGTGGGGGCCGGAAGCCTTCCAACTGTTTACGTACATGCGCCGCACCTACGGCAGCTTGTGTGCGTGGGACGGTCCGGCAGGCATTGTGGCCACCGATGGTCGCACGTTGCTAGGCGTGGTGGATCGCATGGGCCTGCGGCCGATGCGCTGGTGCTCGGATCGCCGGGGCTGGCTGTACATCGGCAGTGAGAGCGGTGTGTTCGGGCTGGATAATGCCAACATCGTGGCCAGTGGTCAGCTTCAACCGGGGCAGATGATCGCGCTCGATACCACGTCCGGCGAGCGTGCCGACAGCCACCAGATCATGAAGCGGGTGGTCGCCGAAGCGGAGAAGGAACTCGGCGACATCCACGCGCTGAACCTCAAGCAGATCGTGCAGACCGAAGGCTTCGACATCAACCGCCAGACCGACGATGTGGTGGGCGATGCCCTGCGCGAACAGAACTGGTCGGTGGATCATTTGCTGCAAGCCGCCGGGTGGGACTTCGAGCGGGCCGTGTTCGTGAAGGACATGGCCAAGCTCAAGAAAGAACCGCTCAGCAGCATGGGGCACGACCGCGTGCTGACGGTGTTCAGCGCCCATCACCCCACGTTGTTCAAGTACTGTCAGCAGACCTTCGCCGAGGTGACGAACCCGCCGATTGACCCGTACCGCGAAGGCGGGGCGATGAGCCTGATGACCTATCTGGGCCGCAGCCCGCTCAGCCACGGCAACCCGCTCCCGGCCACCGGGGAAGACGAGCTTCCAGTGAAGCAGATGGAGCTGCCCAGCCCCATCGTCAACGATGCGATGATGGACGAACTGCAACTGAACGATCTCTACGCCTACGAGGTACTCGACGCCACATACATGTTGCAAGGTGGTGCAGTATCGCTGAAGACGAACCTCGATAAACTCCGGGCCGATGCTGAGCGATTCGTCCACGAAGGACACCATGTCCTGTGTATCTCGGATCGCGAAGCCTGCAAGCCGGGCACCGATCCCATCCCAAGTTTGCTGGCACTGGGTGCCGTGCACACACATCTTTGCAAGCAGGGTCTTCGCGACCGTTGCAGCCTGATCGTGCAAGCTGGCGACATTCAAGAGGGGCACGACATTGCCGTGCTGGTGGGCTTTGGGGCTGATGCTGTGCATCCGTACCTGATGCTGCGTCTCATCAAGGAAGGCATCACTTGGAAGCACATCGAGACCAAGCAGGACGTGACGCTCTCCCCACGTGATGCCCTCGAAGGCTTGTTCGATGCGCTCGAAGATTCGTTGAAGAAGATCATCAGCAAGATGGGCATCACCACCATCGAAGGCTACCGCGGGGCGATGCTGTTTGAAGCCGTGGGCTTCGGCCCGGAGCTGATGGAATTCCTCGGCGACTTCCCCAGCCGCATCGGTGGCTTGACCCTACAAGACCTTGTGGACGACTGCACTTGGCGCGTGAAGCAAGCCGAGAACATGAAGGTGCTGGGCCGCAACCGCGACTACCACGCCTACAACGCCAAGGTTCGCATGGCCTTGCGCGAAGCCGTGCTGGCCGCCCACGCCGAGACCAACGTCACCAACAACGGTGGCGAGATGGCGTACACCGCCCCGCCGATCGTGCTCGACGACAAGATCCCCGGCATGGTGGAACTCGGCTTCGCCAAGTTCAGCAAGATGGTGGCCGAGCGCCCACCCACCGTGCTGCGTGACCTCTTCACCATAGTGAAGCCCGGCAACCCGATTAACAAAGACACGGTGACCCCGGCCAAGGACTTGGTGAAGAACCACTTCCGTGGGGCCGCCATGAGCCATGGGGCACTGAGTGGCAATAGCCACATGACGATTGCCGCAGCGCTCAACGAACTCGGTGGGTGCAGCAACTCCGGCGAAGGCGGTGAGTTCCGCTGGCGGAACGATGTGCCACTCAAGCATTACATCCCGTTCTGGGATCAGGTGCTGGCCAAGCGCACGGCCGAGAAGAGCGTGTACGCCCTTGATGGCGACATCATGAAGAGCCGCTTCCGCAGCAAGATCCGCCAAGTGGCGAGTGGGCGCTTCGGTGTGGATGCCGAGTACCTGATTAACGCCGACGAGTTGCAGATCAAGATGGCACAGGGAGCCAAGCCCGGCGAGGGTGGGCAGTTGATGGGCAAGAAGGTGACGAAGGAAATCGCCGAGATTCGCTTCGCCAAGCAGGGTACGGATCTCATTTCACCACCGCCGCACCACGACATCTACTCGATTGAAGACCTTGCCCAACTCATCTACGACCTCAAGGCCGCGAAGCCCGGCGTGAAGGTGAGTGTCAAGCTGGTGTCCGTCGAGAACATCGGCACCATTGCCTGCGGTGTGGCCAAGGCCGGGGCGGATGTGATCGAGATCGACGGCATCGACGGTGGCACCGGGGCCGCGATGGTGAGCAGCAAGGAACATGCGGGCCTGCCCAGCGAGATGGGCCTCGCCGAAGCGCATCAAGCACTGGTGGTCAATGGCCTGCGGCACAGCGTGAAGCTCCGCGTGGGTGGGGGCATCAAGACCGGGGCCGACGTGATCAAGTACGCCCTATTCGGAGCCGAAGAGTTCGTGTTTGGCCAGGGTTTGATGGTGTCGGTTGGCTGCATCGTTTGCAAGAGTTGCCACATCCCCAACTGCCCGACGGGGATCACAAGCGATCAGAAGGAATACAACGGCCACCCGGAGCACACCAAGGCGTACCTGATGGTAGTGGCCGAGGAAGTCCGCTGCATCCTCGCGGAGCTTGGCTACACCGACATCAGCCAGATCACGGGTCGCAGCGAACTGCTGGTCAAGCGTACTGACAGTGGGCTGTCACCACGAGTGGCACGGGTGGACGTCAGCCGGTTCCTGCGTGCCGACATGGCACTGCACGACCTGAACAGTCGATTCCCGCAACAGAAGTTCGACGAGTTCGGCGTGTGCAACTTCCTCGCTGGTGTGGGCACGTTGAATCACCGGATGCTGGAAGCCACGAAGGACGCGATTGAAGCCCCAGCCGACGCGAGCTTGCTGTTCAAGATCCGCAACTCGGATCGCAGCGTGGGGGCCACGATGGCCGGGCACATCGCCAAGCTGTACGGCCGCGAGGGGCTGCCCGGCGACCGCCGTATCAAGATTCTCTTTGATGGTGAAGCGGGGCAAAGCTTCGGGGCGTGGTGCGTGGCGGGGTTGGACTTGGAACTCCGTGGCATGGCCCAGGACGGCGTGGCCAAGGGCATCTCCGGTGGCACCGTATGCGTGACGCTGGACTATGAGAAGACCGACTACGGCAAGGAAATCCTGAGCGTGGCGGGCAACAACGTGGGCTTCGGGGCCACGGGTGGCACGGTGTTCATCGGCGGGCGGGCGGGGCACCGCTTGGGCATCCGCAACAGCGGGGCCACCATCGTGGCCGAAGCTGCGGGGAAGTATGCGTGTGAGTACATGACGCGTGGCCGCGTGCTGATCCTCGGGCCAATCGAGAATCAGATTGGCAGCGGCATGACAGGTGGCGAACTGTTCGTGTACGACCCGAACGGCGAAGTACCCAGCAAGCTGCACAGCGGCAGCGTCACCGTGTGCGACATCCCACACGTGGACTACGAGTGGCTGCACCGCATCGTCGATGAATTCAAGGCCCGCACCGGAAGTCGGTTGGCCGCGGAAGTCAGTCGGAAGTTCTCGGACATCCGCCGCAGCCGACGCATCCGCAAGGTCATCCCGCTGAACGTGGCCAGCGCGAAGGAGAACTTCAAGGTCGCCGGTACCAGCGCGGGGTAATCAGAGCCGCGCTCGCAGCGAAGCGGAGTAAGTGGTTCATTCCTGAGCGCGTGATGAATAAGTCGACGAACCGAAAAGTGTCTTTAGGCGTTGACGAATCAAGTTTTCACGCTCGACGAGAAAGTCATGAAAGCGATCAAACGTCCATAAAGTACGATCTTCTGGGATCAAATGGCGTTTGAGAAAACCCGGATCACGAGTTGCCAGCCACTCATTCGGAGGCATATCCTGTTTTCCGATGTTCTCGTGTGCAAGTAGAAGACAAAGATTGCCCATGCGTTCCTTGAGATTCAGCCAGTCTTGACGGTTTTGAAGTTCGAGATCTTTCTGTCGAAAGAGATTTCGAGCAAAAATGTGATCCTGATGGAATTGCATCGTGCCCCATGTACAGTCGTCATAAAGAAGTGACAGTGCTATGAAGGTTTGTCTCTCGCCGTAAGTGCGATCTAACGTATCTTCAAGGACATCAATGTCCGATTCAACAATGCGTCCAAGATTTTTAATAGTGGTATTGATGGCAGTAATCGGAAAGTCATGGCCCGCCCCACCCATCGATTGGATGTTCGTTCTTATTTCACGAAGCATGTTGTCCGACGCTCCACCAAAAATCCTGTTGAGCAGGGACATGATAAGAAATCTGCGAATCGTTTGTGCATTACGAACATCGAAAGGAGTTGAGCCTCGTAGTGTTAAGCCAGGATTTTGAAAGAGGTAATATATGATAGGTATGATCGCATTCGCACTCGACAGCGTGTCTTGATCTATGCCGAAGGAGTTAGCTAGATCTACTCCGCTTTCCACAGCTTGCTTAATTGCCGTCCACTTGTTACGAATTGTCATCAAATTGACATTGCTAAAATTCTGCACCTTGTATGTGACGGGCAGATCTGTGAGTACAAGACAAGACTTCATGATAAAGTCTTTGTTAAAGTCGTTCCGCCTTGTGAGTGAGTTGTTAATATAATCGACAAAATTGAATATTTCATCGCGCGCATTGACACCATCCCAGCTGGAAGTGATCATTGAAAGCAACAAATCAGACTTGCTGAGCTTAGGGCCTGTCTCGAAATAAGTGTTACAACTTTTTCCTCGGCGTGATGCGGTAGTTCCATTCGCCATGGAACGATTCCCGCTGGCACTGGATCGTTGCCAGCATCTCCTTCGTCACTTTCAGTCCCTTCGGATATCGT
>JBBRME010000226.1:0-7267 GCA_038230995.1 Gemmatales bacterium | reverse complement strand
CCCCGCATCGCTGCCACCAGCCCACTCTTCTTGTTTCAACAGTGCCAAGCCCAAGTCGAGCACTTTCACCTGACCACGCGGGGTGTAGAGCAGGTTACTCGGCTTAATGTCGCGGTGAACCATCCCCTGTTCATGGGCGTGTTGCAATCCGAAGGCCGCCTGACGGATCGCATCGCACGCCTGATGTACCGGCATGGCCCCAAACTTGGTGACAAGCTTGGTGAGATCCGTGCCCTCGACATATTCCATCGAGAGGTAGAGTTGGTTGTCGCTGGACTCGGCATCGAAGGCCATCACCACGTTCGGGTGACTGAGTTGAGCCGCCGCGTGCACTTCCTGATGGAACCGCAACACGGCCTGCGGATTTGAGAGCTTCTCTTTGCGGATGAGTTTGAGAGCCACAATACGACCAAGGCGACTCTGCTTCGCCTTGTACACCCGACCCATGCCACCTTCGCCAAGGATGTCTTGTAGTTGATATGGCCCGACGGTGAGTTCCCGACCACGGCCTTTGAAGATTTCCCGCACTTGAAACGCAGTGAGCAGCCCACGCGTGACAAACTGCCGTGCTAGCGCGTTGTGGTCGGATTGCGTCGATTGCAGCCAAGCCGTCATCTCGGCGAGCTGCTCCGGCTCGAGCAACTCTGCTTGCATCACAGACAGCAGCAAATTCTCGGACGCACTCGGCATGTTCGCTGTACCTTGGATGGTAGCTCTTTCTACACGTGTTGGGCGCTGAGTCCAACTTTGCCGGAGACGGACAGCGCGATGTCACTGGAACGATGCCGAGTGGTTTTAGTCCGCCCACATTTCGCGGGGAACGTTGGCTCCGTTGCTAGGGTGCTGGCGAATTTCGGCCTCACTCAATTGGTGTTGGTCGATCCCGTTGCGCAGATCGACAGTCTAGATGCCGTGATGATGAGCACCCACGGACGAGGACTGCTTGAATCGGCCCGCATTGTCCGCACGCTGGATGAAGCCCTGGCTGATTGCTCGTTCGTTCTCTGCACGTCAGGTGAAATGCGTGGGATCACTCGCAAAGGCTATTGGGGCACGCCGGAACAAAAGCTGCCGCAGTTGCTGGAGACATTGGCCGTTGCGGACTGTGCCATCGTGTTCGGCCCCGAACCGCACGGCCTGACACTCGAAGAAATAGCACGCGGCCACGGAATGATTTTTGTTCCTACAGCGAGCGAGCACGAGAGTTTGAACCTCGCCCAAGCGGTGGCGGTGGTGCTTTACCAATTGCATGTGTTGTGGTTAAAGCGAGTGCCGAGTGAACCGATTGCCGAAGATTTGCCCGCGACATTCGAGAGCCAGGAGCGGATGTTCGATCAGTTCAAAGAAGCACTGACTACGATCCGGTTTCTTTGGGACTTTCGCAGCGATGGGGTTTTCCACGTGATGCGAACGGTCATCAGCCGGGCACAACCAACGCAGAAGGAATTGCAGATCTTCCACGCCTTGGCCAAGCAATTGAAGTTCATCGCCAAGGAGTTCGGTGTGCCTCATCCTACGGATGCACCGAAGCTGGGTGAATGGAGAACGTCACCGGATCGTCACACACCGACAAGTTCGACCTGATTACAGTGGCAAGCGTCGATGGTGCGGATTACATTTGACGGAGTTCCTAGGATCGAACAATGCGATTCATCCTTCCATGTGTCGCGTTCATAACGTTTGCGTTGATGCTTGTTGCTGCACCAATCCCAAAGTCGTTGAAGAAGAGCAAGAAAAACGACTACGAAGGCATATGGGAAGTCAACGGATCGAACACGGATGGCAAACCCAGTTCTACTGCAGGCGCGGGGAAATTCTGGCGGATTGAGACAGACAAATTTTACTATGCGATGAGCACTCCGGAAGCGACTGGCACCTCCGGCACGCTGAGTACACCTGACGAAAATCATCAAGAACTCAAGCTCTACAACGGGAGTACTCGTTGCCTGCTTGAGATTGATGGCGATCAGTTGACGTGGGTTTTTGCCAGCGACAAGAACGACCCACTCGACACGGCAACACCTGCGCATAACAGAGTCATCTATACTTTTACACGTAACAAGTAACGCACTGGGGGACTGAAATCATGCGCCATTTGCTTTGCTTGTTGCTCCTCAGCAGTCTGGCGTTGATCGTTATTGCAGCACCAATCCCTAAACAGTTGAAGCAAATCAACAAGAACTACAACTTCGATGGCATCTGGGAGCAAACCGGCTCCAATGTGAGCGGCAAGGAAGGCGGCCTGTCACATGGCAAATACTGGAAGTTGGAAAAGGACAAGTTTTGGTACATGATGCCTGACACCAGCACACTGGCGAACGAGTCGAAGATCAGCACACCTGATGAATCTCGACAGCAGTACAAAGACTATTCTTCAAACCGCTGTGTGCTGGAACTGGAAGATGACGACACCCTGAAGTGGCTCTTCACCATAAACGGGGACAAGCCGGAGAAGTGTGAACCGGGGCCTGGCCGAAGCTTATACACCTTCAAGCGGGTGAAGTGATGCGAGTTCTGCTTGCGATCTTCGTGTCTTTCTTGTTTGCGGCGGTCGTGAATGCTGCGCCAATACCAAAGGCACTCAAGAAACAGACAAGTCGCTTTGACTACGAGGGGTTCTGGGAGCAGACCAGTTCCAACATCAACGGTAAAGAAGGTAACGTCACACACGGGAAGTATTGGAAGATAGAAGGCGACTATTTCTATTACAGTTTGAAAGATACCGAAGTGCTCAATGTCAGCAATAAAGGACCGCTCATAACACCCGACCAATCGGAACCAGAGATCAAACTTTACAATCAAACACGCTGCCGTTTGGAAATCGAAGGTGACACGTTAAAGTGGGTTTTTGGTAATGACAAAACAGACAAACTCGAAAACTGTGAGCCGTCACCGAAGAGGATTATCTACTCTTTCAAGCGAGTCCAAAAATGATACGACTCTTGACACTTCTTTATATCTTAATCTTGGCGACGGTGCTTGATGCAGCTCCAATTCCCAAATCGCTCAAGGCACGCGGTGTCAGTGGAGATCCCAATGGCGTCTGGCAACTCACTCGGTTTAACATCAACGGCAAAGATGGCGGTCACGAAAACATGTCAAAGTATTGGGAGATCGACGGTGAGTTGTTTTTCATAGGTATTGCAAATCCTGACAATCGTGGACAACAGACGGGTACGTCGTTCAAAATCACAGATACTGAAGACCCGAATTTTCGGATCTTTCAGACCTCTCCGTCGCGCATTAAAGTCGATGGAGATCGCTTGTGTTGGGTGTATACAAGCGGGGCCAAAAATGTTGTTGACGAATGCGAACCTGGGCCGAACCGCTATTACTATGAGTACAAGAGAGTGAAATGATAAGAGCAACCATATTACTACTTTTATTCTCGCTCTCAGTCTTCGCCGCACCGATTCCCAAGAGTTTGAAAGCGAAAAAGCCACTCGACATCACTGGCATGTGGAAGATCGTTGGACACAACACCAACGGCAACCCTGTTTCACACGACAGAGTGGTGCAATTTTGGGCCTTCACCGAGAACTCGTTCCAGTACTACACGGATCCGAACACGAAGCAGGGCAACCAACCGACCATACTCACGACTCCCGACTCGGATCGTCCGCAGCAGAAGAAAATGCACGAATATCCCTGTTTCATTGAGCGTGATGGCGATCAGATGCGTTGGGTGTATACAACCGATGTGACAATGAAACTTGAAGATTGCGAGCCGGGCAAGGGTCGCAATCTGTACATCTTCGAGTTCGTGAAATAGCCTACTTTGAGCCGGAAAATGCGGCGAAGGCAAGGATCGCAGCAGCGACGACCAAGAGCACGATCGTGGCAATCGTCACCATTCGCATAAAGCCGAACATGTTCTTCAAGCTACCCAAGGCGTTCATGAGATTCCACACGTCCTCGTTGTTCGATTGCGAGACTTTGAGGAACGATTTCGACGCACTGCCCGTCCAGAAACCGAAGGCCAAGGCCAGCAGCGTGACCGCACCAAAGCCAATGGGCAGACCCCAGCTGCCTTTGTCGGCGTAGGCCATGATGGTGGCAATAATCAGCAAAACCCCGAAGACAAGCCCCAAGATCATCATCAGGTTGGCGAACGACTTCATAGCGTCCGACAGCCCGGAGAAGGTGCGGTTGTGCTCGTCGGTAAATTCGAACTGACCGGACTTGAAGGGCACTTGTTGCGGAATCTGTGGCGGTTGGCTCGGTGTCACGGGTTTGCTCCACGGTTGGGTGAGGGATGAGCGAATTGTACGAACTGTGTTCAAGTGTCACGGGTTGGTTTCGGCAGCCCTTCGAATGGCTACCAGCCGGTTATAATCAATGTTGAAGACATGGGGAATGTAAATGGCAACGATGTTGAAGGCTGAACGAACAGCACAGCAATCTGAGTTCGTCACCGCGACAATCGAGCAAGCCGCGAAGCGGGTGCGCTGGAACGATGTTTTCACAGGTCTAGCCTTGGCCGTCGTGCTCAGCCTCGCTTACTTCGCCTGCATCATGGTGCTGGACCGGATCCTGGCGTTGCCTGATCTGGCCCGTCAACTTGGCTTTGCTGGTTGGCTCGTGGCATTGGCCTTCGTGGTGTATCGCTGGGTGGTAATCCCACTGCAACGAACAGTGAACCCGCGCTACATAGCCCGGCAGGTGGAGAACACGTTGGACGACCCGAAGAATGCGCTCATCAATTGGGTTGATCTCAAAGAGAAGCCACTGCCCGGTGCCGTGCAAAGTGCGGTGAATGCCAAGGCCGCTGCTGGTCTGGACGAAGCCGATGTCGATAAGGCCACGTCATCGAAGACGCTCATGGGGTTGATGATCGCTACGGCCATACTGGTCGGTGTGTTGGCCTTGCTGTTTGTCCTCTTCAAGTTCACGCAGTTTACTTCGCTGTTCCAACGAGCAGCCAATCCGTTTGGTGCCGGGGCCATTGCCACACAAACACAGATCGAACTGAAAACACCCGTCGAAGGGAATGCCAGCATCATTGATGGTGATCCACTGACCATCGCGGTTCAATTGAGTGGTCGTTTACCCAAATCAAGTGACCCGGATGCACCCAAATTGCTGGTGCGATACAACGCTGCGGATACGGACTTCGCCGAACTCGCCCTGCTTCAAGGCGAAACGAATGGAGCGTACAGCTTGGAGGTTCCACGCAGCACCGTGCTCAACGGTTTCTGGTACAAGGTTGTCGGAGGTGATGCCAGCACACCGGAATATCGCCTTACGGTGCTCACGCGGCCGTCGCTGGTCGGTTTCAACGCACAGTACGAATACCCCGCGTACTTGAAGTGGCCTAATAGCACGAGTACCACACCGAACCTGCGCGCACATCGCGGCACCAACGTGGTGTACACCGTACAGGCCAACCGTCCGCTCGAACGTGCCGCGATGATCATCCGCGCGAATGGCCGCGTGACCACACTCTTGGGCAAGGTCGATCCGGCGCTGCCAGACTTTGCCACATTCAACTACAAGTTGTGGGACGACGGCATCTACACGGTTACGTTTTTGCCCAAAGGCGAGACGCGAGAATCGGTAAGTGCCGAGTATCCAATTCAGGTCACGCTTGATCTGCCTCCTGTTGTTGAGCTGCTGAAAGATGGCAAGCCGCTGAAGGAGGATGCTTTAGTGCAGTTGCCTGTGGATGGGCTGTTGAGTGTGGACGCCAAGCTGAGCGATGACCACGGTTTGGTTGGGGCCGAACTGCATCTTGCCGTGGTGAAACAGGACGGCATCAAGATCAAAGCCAAACCGTACCGTGAAGGCAAACCACTCCTGCGTGGCGACGGTACACACCCTACGGCCCTGCCGGATTACAAGGATTCGATCAAGCTGAGTGACCTCCGAGATCTGAGTGACAAGCCGTTGACACTGCCTGCTGGTACCGAACTCGAATACTGGGTGACTGCAACGGACAACTGCACCGAACCCGAAGCGAACGTAGGTACCAGCAAGCGATACAAGATCAAGCTGATGCCGAAAGAGAAGGATCAACAGAAGCAGGACGACCAACAGAAGAAGGATCAACAACGCAAAGGCGATGAACAAAAGAATCAACAGAAGCAGGACGACAACCTGAAGCAGGAGAAACGCCCAGAGAACGAGAAGCAGGATCCGAACCTGGAACAGAACCGCAACCCGGAGCAGCAACCGGATAACAAGAAGCCGGACGACGGCAAAGCCGAGAACAAAGAGAACCAACCCAAGAACGGCGAAAAGAACTCCGACCCGAAGAACGAGAAAAGCGAACAACCCGGTGACGGCAAGGGCAACGACGGCAAGCCAAACGATGACAAGAACACCAAGGAAGAAGCCAACAACCTCGAGAAGAAAATTGACGAGAAGAACAAGGAAGCGGGAGATGGCAAAGGCAGCGGCGATGAGTCGAAGGGCGAAGCCACGAAGCCTCAAGCAGGTAACAAGGGTGGTAGTCCGCCACCTAATGGCAAAGAAGACCCAGCGCAGCCCAAGGAGCAGAAGCCGGACGGAGCGAACCAGCCAAGTTCCGAGAAGGACGGCGGCAAGATGACCGAACCACAACGCGCGGAAGAAAAATCGCCACCAAAGAACTCGAACAAACCAGAAGAACAGCCCTCTCAACCCAAGGGTGAAGGCAAACCCGCCGAGGGGCAAAAGCCCGGCGAGACCAAGCCCAGCCCGAAGGATGAACAGAACCCGATGACTGGGGAGAAGAAAGAAGGCGCAAGCGAAAGTAAACCCGCTAAGCCGAACGAACCAAACAAGGCAGATACACAGCCGAAGGAAGGCGAAAAGAAGGAAGAGAACCCGAACGAACAGTCGGGCAGCAAGCCCAAGGCCGACCCGGAGCGTGGCAACACCAAACCAGGCGAACAGAAAAAGCCAAGCGAGAAGGAAGAGCCCAAAGCCGGTGAAGCAAAAGGTGAGCAGCCACAGAAGCCTGCTGAACAGAAAGAAGCCAAACCCGGCGAGAAGGGTGCGCCACCGAAGGATGTAGCCGGGGAGAAGCCTGCGCCCAAGCCCGACGAAACGCCAAGTGAAGGCAAACCCGGCGAGAAGAACTCCAAGGAGGCAGGTAACACGAAGCCCAGCAAAAGCGAAAAGCCGAAGGAACTGAACGAAGACGAGAAGAAGGAAATCCGCGACGCAGCCAAGGACCTCAACTCCAAGGACGAAGCCAAGAAGAAAGCCGCACAGGATAAGCTCGACGAAAAGATCGGCAAGCAAAACCGAGAAGCCGCCGAGCAGATGCAAAAGGACCTCAACT
>JBBRME010000225.1:0-7272 GCA_038230995.1 Gemmatales bacterium | reverse complement strand
TGGTGCCTGTCCCCATTTTAGAACGAACCTCAGTTTCCTTTGCAACCGAAGGGAACACTTTATCGCGTTGGGCGAATGCGACAACCCTGGCCTTTTTGCGAGTACCATACGCGATTCATCGGTGCTTACGTCGCCAGTCGACCTGACCTTTGTAAGCCATGGTCTCCTCGACGAGCTGAAAGAGATTCGGATCATACGATTTGAGCAACGCACGGGAGACGATGGGATGATCGGCGTTGTTCGGGGTGATGCCGGTGCCGCCTGCGTCAAAATAGGCTTCTAGACCGGCCGACAAATAATCGACGCGGTCACGGCCGGCAGGCGTTCCTTTCCAGGAGCCTTTGCCGACAGCCGCGTCGAAAGCCACTTTTAATTGCGCGTCGAATTCCACATCCAAACGCTTCACTTTCAATTCATACTGTTGCTTGTCTCTCCGCTTGTCGAATTCCAGATCGACTGGTCGGTTAGCAGTAACGTGGTACAGGCCACGAGCAAAGACCCCGATGATTGCACAGCGACCGGCAAACGGATCGCTTGCAGTTCCGAGAACGTTTTCTTCCGGCACGACCATGAATTTGCGGTCGGTTGAGTAATCGCAGTAGCGGACGTGATCTTGCCCGGATTTCTCCTTGCGGGATTGAAATTCTGGCAAATCGCTCAACTTCTCATCTCGACCGAGGACGACCAGTTTTGCACCGTCGGAGATCATGGCCTTCAGAATGTCGTGTCGGTACGTGAACATCTTCCGCACCACATCATTCGCTTTCAAAAGCGCCTCATCGCTCACCTTTTTCGACCCGACGATTGGGAACTCTCGAGCGAGCGTGAGCTTGGTGTAATAGGGGTCGAACTTGTACTTGGCGGGCGGGGCCACGATGCTTGGCTGAGTGCGTACGGGGGTATATCGCCAATCGTCGACAGGTTTCAAGCTAAAGGTGTTACGGACCAGTTCATAACCCTCCGGGTCATACCGTTTGAGCTGTTCGCGGGTGCCAATCGGCCCGTGGTTCCAATTGTTTACGCGATTGCAATCGAAGTAGCACTGTGCAATTTCAGCCCAGTATTCACCCGCGTTGGATGCTGCGTAAGTATTCCGCCACAGCCCGGCATCGACGGCAGTACGGTAGGTGCGGCTGAGGCGTTGCCGCCATGTGGTATCAAGTCGGCCAAGTGCGGCATCGATGGTGTGACAGAATTCATGGACGGCAATGCTCTCGTCGTCGTACCGATCGGTAGCGAGATTGAGCAAGTTCTCTTCTCCGAAGCTGGTCACGTCCAACCCGCCGGTACCTCGCACACGCTCGTTCATGAAGTCAGGATTGCGGTTATTGCGGTACTCCGGCATGTCCGTATACACCTGATCTTTCCCGATGATGATCAATCGTGTGCCAGCCTTCTGCATCACCCCGAGGATATCTGGCCGACCGGCTAACATGTGCGTGACGATATGACGGGTACGGTACAGTGCTTCATCATCTACCACATCAGAACTGGCGACAGAGAGCCCTCCGACGTCGAGATACTTCTTGTAGAACTTGCGGGCGGCATCGTGGTCTCGTTCTGTGAATTTCGCAAAGAACGCGGCAGGAGGAGTACTGACCGTCATCCCTTTCACATCAGGTTTCTCGGCCGCCTTGGGTACAGGTTCGATGCCAGCCCGGTCGGCTCGTGCGTGGGAGAGTATCGTCAACACGACGAGTATGCAGAATGCAGTCAATCTCATGTCAGTGCTCCGATGTGGTATGAGCCGTTTTGCGCGGCGATGAGAACTCCTACGCGCTGCATCAAAAACGTTATTGAACGACTTGGTTCAAGTTGAACGGCTGGAGTTTACCAATCTCTTTTACTGAGTTGACATGGTTTGAGTTGCAGCGGAAGTCATTATTGTCCCTCCAACAATTGGTGAAAGCCCGTGCGGAGGAGGAGAAGTCGATCCCCGCAGAGCGAAAGCAGTAGCTGCGGTGAGCGATTCTTGTATCACCCAACCAACTCCTTCACCGGGTCGGCGTGATCGAGCAGGTACTGTGGGCGACCGGTGAAGTCCGGGAGCGAAGTGGTCGGGTCGATGCCGAGGACGTGGTAGATAGTGCCCACAATGTTCTGGAAGTTGATGTTTCCGCTCTTGGCCCTCTCCGCTCTGCTGTCCGTCTCACCAACAACCAGTCCAGTCTTCAGCCCGCCACCAGTCATCAAAATGGCACCGGCGTCGGCCCAGTGTTCGCGACCAGGGCCGGGGTAACTCAGTTTCGGGGTACGGCCGAACTCACCCAGCACCACCACAAGAACGTCGTCAATCAGCCCGCGCTCAGTCAGGTCGTCCACCAACGCTGTCACACTTCGATCAAGGGCGGGTAGACAGTGGCGGTACGACTCAAAGATGTGCTGATCGGCCCCGCTGTGGTGATCCCACGACCCGACGGAGAGAGTGACTACTCGCACGCCCGCTTCAACCAACCGGCGGGCCAGTACGAACGGCTTTGGCTCCCAGTCGTACAGGAGCGTTTTCACCGTCTGGTGCGTGTACTTGCCGCGCCCATAGCGGTCCAGCGTCTTGGGGCTCTCCTTGCTCAGGTCGAAGGCCTCCCGAGCTTTGGCCGAGGTCAGCAGGTCGAACGCTTGGGCTTGGAACTTGTCCATCCCCAAAGCCGCACCACTGGCGTCCAAGTCCCGCCGCATGGTGTCGAAGCCACTCAAGAGGGCTTTGCGGTCGTCCAGTCTGGCGAGGTCATTGACGGGGGTCAGATTCTGCAAGGCTTCGCCGAACGGCCGGAATGGTGCGTGGGTCGGGCCGGCGTAGTGCGGCTGCTCGAATTCGAACCGGTCCCCGCTGTTGCGGTTCAGGCTGACGTAAGCTGGCAGTTGGTCGGAACCGAGCAGCCGACTGGCCACCGAGCCGAATGCTGGCCGCTGCCCGCTCGTCCTTGGTAGTCCGGTGTACACTTCGCTTAGAAAGTGGTCGTTCTCGACCGACTTCACCCCACGTAGCAGGGCAAAGCGGTCGAGGTGTTTCGCCAGTAGCGGAAACTGGTCGGTCAGTCGTACGCCAGGCAACGCGGTGGGTATGGTGCCAAATTCGCCACGGTACTCGGCCGGTGCGTCGGGCTTAGGATCCCAGGTGTCGATGTGGCTCATACCGCCCGATAGCACAACGTAAATGACCGACTTCGGAGACTTCTTTGGGTTGGCAGCATCAGCCCGGAGTAAGGCGGGTAGAGTCAGTGCACTCAGCCCTACAGCGCCAGCACTCAGGAACTCGCGGCGGGTACCACCACAAACGCCATGCGTACGGCCAAAAACTGTGAGCATGTCGCAACCCAAACGTGAAACGTCAGCAGGATGACAGTATACCGCGCAGAGCACTTCGGTTTGATCTTCAAAGTCCGAGAACTCAAATGGATGTAACCAGATTTTCCCGGAGTCCTTTATGTAGACTCAGCTCGAAAGAGCGAAAGGGTTCGTCCCATCAATACAGCGGCAGTCCATACGGGCAGGGTTCACCAAATCTTTGACCCCCCCGCTACTCATCGCGTCTTCAACATCGCTGCCACTTTCGGCGTTACACTAAAGCGGACACAGCGAGAATCGCCCAATGTCTGAATTGTCGTGGTTTGAATTGCAGCGGAAGTCATTCTTGTCCCTCCAACAATTGGTGAAAGCCCGTGCGGAGGCGGAGAGTTCGATCCCCGCCGCAGCCGAGGCCAGTATTGATGTTGCCCAGCGCGAACAGCAACGGGCCAGTCGGTTGATCTTTGCGTCTAAGAAAAAGGCGGACGACGAACGCGAAGGCCAAAGGAAGCAGGAAGAAACTGCCCTGCGTACCACCGCGGACAAGGCCGCCGCCGACGCGGAGGTGGCCTACGGTGTCAACAAGCGCAAGACCGAAGACTACCACGAGCACGCCGAAGAGACGTTGAAGAACGAGTACAAGGATCGCCTCTGGACAGTGGACTCCATGCTGGAAGCTGCAGAGAAGGAAGCAAGCGACACTCAAGCAGAATTGATACGTGATGCCGACAAAGCACAAGCTCAACTCGACGCGCAATGGAGCGAAGCTGAACATCGGTTGTCCGTAGTAAATCTGATTCGATCTGACGCAGAGTTTCCACCTGAAAAACTACCGAAGTTCCAAACGAACGACGCCGCTGGCAAAGTCGAAAAGAGCCTTGAAGACACACAAGCGTCGCTCGATCGCCTGCACGGGGTGCTGCTACCCAAGCTCACCGGCATGATGGGCACCATGTGGTGCGTGTTCATCGCAGGGGGCATCACCACGGCAGTGACGTTGTTTTTCCTTGATGTGAGCGTGCCTGTCGCGGTTGGTGTTGGGGTGCTTGGGGCGATCGGCGGTGGGTTGTTGCTCCGTCAGTTGCTGTACTGGATGGCCCGTAAGCAGGTCAAGGATCGGTCTTGTGCCTTCGGGGTGTTCGCAGCGGAAGCCCAACGCTCCGTGGAGTTCTTGCGCAAATATGCCAAACGAGAACACGACATCGCCGTGCAACGGGCCAAGGACAAACACGTCGCTGGTCGAAAAGAGTGTGACGACACCTTCCGCCCACGTCTTGCTTCCATCGTCAAGCAGAGTGTGACGCTAGTGGCCAAGCTTGACCGCGAAGCCAAGGAGGACCGGCAGAACCGCATCGATCAACGCAACGCCGATCAGGCCAATCTGACGTTGAAGTTCGATCAGCTCCAGGAACAGCAAGAAGCGAAGACCAATGGCGAACTGGCGATTGCGGAAGAGAAGTTGAACGAAGTGACCACCCAAGTGAACACCAAGCGGGAAGCCGCGTGGCAAGCCGCTGTGCAATCCTGGAACACCGGGCTGGCCCAAGTGCGTGAGTCGATCAGCACACTACAAAGTGTGAACTCAACGTTCCCGACTTGGGAGGCACTTCCTGCACACGGCTTGAGCAGTACGGTGCCAGAAGGCATCCGCTTTGGTACCTACACGATTGATCAATTGACCCTACCCGATGGCGTGCCTCAATCCACAGATTTTGATTCCACACCGATTCACGAAACCGTGCCCGGGTATCTGCCGTTCCCCGATCACTCGGCAGTGTTGCTGAAGGCACGCGATGCTGGCCGCGGTGCCTCCATCGCCATCCTGCAAGCGGCGATGCTGCGGTTGCTCACCGCGTTGCCACCGGGCAAGGTGCGATTCACGATCATTGATCCAGTTGGGCTAGGTGAGAACTTCGCGGCGTTCATGCACCTCGCCGATACCGATCCGCTGCTGGTGAGTGACCGTATCTGGACGGAGCCAAGCCAGATCGAGACCAAGCTGAGCGATCTGACCGAGCACATGGAAAACGTGATCCAGAAGTACCTCCGCAATCAGTACAAGAGCATCGAGGAATACAACAGGGCGGCAGGCGAAGTGGCCGAGCCGTACCGGGTGCTGGTGGTGGCGAACTTCCCGGCGAACTTCACTGTGGAGGCGGCGAACCGCCTCGTCAGCATCATGAGCAGTGGCCCGGCCTGCGGGGTGTGCAGCCTCGTGGCGGTGGATACCGCTGCTACATTGCCACGTGATTTCCGGTTGCAGAACCTTGAGCAAGTGTCGTTCACGCTGCAACACAAGGATGGCCAGTTCCGCCCGAAGAGCGACGCATTTAACCCGTATCCGCTCATCGTGGATGCACCACCGGAACCCAAGCCACTGGCCGCGTTGGTGAAGCACGTTGGCGAAGCCAGCCGCTTTGCCTCACGGGTGCAGGTGCCGTTTGACTTCATCGCTCCGCCACCAGACAAAGTGTGGACGGGCAGCACCAAGCACGGCTTCGACATCCCCATTGGTCGCAGCGGTGCAACTCGCCGTCGGCACTTCATTCTCGGTCGTGGTACAGCGCAACATGCCCTGATCGCTGGGAAAACTGGGTCGGGAAAATCGACCCTGCTGCATGCCTTGCTCACGAACCTTGCGCTGCTGTACAGCCCGGATGAAGCCGAAGTGTACCTCATCGACTTCAAGGAAGGCGTCGAGTTCAAGATGTATGCCACGCTGAAGCTGCCACAGGCCCGCGTGGTGGCCATTGAGTCTGAGCGAGAGTTCGGCTTGAGTGTGCTGCAACGGCTCGACGGCGTGCTCAAGGAACGCGGCGACGAGTTCCGCAAGACTGGAGTGAATGACGTAGCTGGTTACCGCGATGCCAAGCCGAATGCCAAGCTCCCGCGCATCCTACTGGTGATCGACGAGTTCCAGATGTTGTTCGTGGAGGACGACAAACTGGCCCAGGAGTCTGCACAGATTCTTGATCGCTTGGTTCGCCAAGGCCGGGCCTTCGGTGTCCACGTGTTGCTGGGGAGTCAAACCATCGGCGGGTCGTACAGCCTGCCGCGCAGCACCATTGACCAGATGGCCGTGCGCATTGCCTTGCAGTGCAGCGAGGCCGATGCCCAACTCATCCTCAGTAAGGACAACACGGCTGCACGGTTGCTCACCCGCCCCGGCGAAGCGATTTACAACGACACGAACGGTATGCTCGAAGGGAACGATCCGTTCCAGGTGGTCTGGTGCTCCGAAGAACTGCGTGAACAAAAGTTGAAGTTCGTGGCCGAGAAAGCAGGCAAGGATTACCCCGCCCCGCTGGTGTTCGAGGGGAGTTCCAAAGCTGAGCCGAGCGGCAACCGGGCACTCGCCAAACTTCTGGCCACGCCGAGTACGGCGTTGCCCACCTCCAACGTCACCACCCTCTGGCTGGGCGAATCGGTGTCGATCAAAGACCCCACCGCTGCAATGTTCCGCCCGCAGTCCGGTGCCAACCTGCTCATGGTTGGGCAAGCCGAAGAATCAGCCTTGGGCATCTTCGCTACTGCGGTGCTTTCCGTCATCGCCCGTTGGCGCAACCCCGAAGCCGTGACCCTACTCGACGGCACCGCCGAAGAAAGCGATACCACCGATCAACTCCCTTCAGTGTGCCGAGCCGTGAACGCCAGCAGTTCGTTCGTGGAACGCTACCAGATGGCCGAGCGGTTGGGTGGCTTGGTCAACGAGATCGAGAAGCGAACCACAGCCGGCAACATGGATCGCACACCCCGGTTCCTGTTCATCAATGGCCTGCAACGCTTCCGTGAACTCAAGAAGCCGGACGACGACTACGGTTTTGGCCGCAAGAGCGACAAGGCCGCGACCCCTGCCGAACTGTTCAGCCAGATCCTCCGTGAAGGCCCCACCGTGGGCGTGCATACCGTGGTTTGGATCGACACCGTCACCAACCTGAACCGCTTCATCGACCGGGCCGCATTACGTGAGTTCACCATGCGGGTGCT
>JBBRME010000224.1:0-7287 GCA_038230995.1 Gemmatales bacterium | reverse complement strand
CTCATACCAACGCCACCGTTCCTTGGTGTGAAGACGTTCACCGCCAAGATCGAGGATGTCTTCCCGTACATCAACGAGCTTACTCTATTCAGCACGCAGTGGGGCTTCGTGAAGGGTGGCGTTGATCCAAAAGAATACGCCAAGCAGATCGAGACCACAGCACGCCCCGCATTGGCCCGGCTCAAAGCCATGTGCCTGGAAGAAAACATCCTGCAACCGAAGGCCCGCTATGGGTACTTCCCGGCGAGTGGCGATGGGCAAACCATCACTGTCTATGCGGAGGACGGGCAGTCGGTATTGCAGAAATTTACCTTCCCCCGGCAGGACTTCGGCGACTACCTCTGCCTGGCAGATTTCGTTGAACCAGCCAAGGACGGCAAGCCCGTGGATGCCGTGGCGTTCATGGCCGTGACCGTGGGCGAGGAAGTGACCAAGGCCTGCAACGAACTCCGTGCCGCGAACAAATATCAGGACTACTTGTTCCTTCACGGGTTGGGTGTTGAGAGTGCCGAGGCCTTTGCAGAATACTTCCACCGCCACGTACGTGCCGAGTGGGGCATTGGCGGTACGGATAGCCCGATGATCCAGAAGCTGTTCAAGGGGCACTACCAGGGACGGCGATATGCCTTTGGTTATCCAGCCTGTCCACGGCTGGAAGACCAGACGGGCTTGTTCGAGTTGATCGACCCAGGCACCGTTGGCATCACGCTCACCGAACAGTTCCTGTTGGAACCGGAGCAAAGCACCACGGCGATCATATTCCACCATCCCAAGGCCAAATACTTCAACGTGAAGCGCGGGGGAGAGGTGGAGTTCGAGTAATGAAACGATCCGCATTTACATTGATCGAACTGCTCGTGGTCATCGCCATTATTGCACTCTTGATTGGACTACTGCTGCCTGCGGTGCAAAAGGTGCGAAGTGCCGCAGCACGTTTACAGTGCGCTAACAACATGAAGCAATTGGCGTTAGCGACGTCGAACTATGAACTGACCTATGGCAACTATCCACCGAGCAACACCAACTCAGCACCATTCCACGGCTGGGCAGCGTTGATTCTGCCGTATATCGAGCAGGAAAACGTGAAGAACACTTACGTCTTTACCGCGAATTGGTTCGACACGGTCAACACGGCTGCACGTTCCACCCAGATCAAAACGTATCAGTGCCCAGCATCGAACGGCAACCGCATCGGTGAGTCCGCTTTCCTCGACGGTTCCGGTACCACCTACAAAGGTGCCTCGTGGGATTACACCAATCTCTCAGTGGTGGCACTACCACTATTGACGTACTTGAACTACCCGGATCCAGCGAGTTATCCATCAATCTGGCGCGGGGTGATGAGTAGCCTAGGCTCAAGTATCGCGCAAATTACGGACGGACTTTCTAACACCATTCTTTTCTCCGAAGATTCCAACCGACCTGAATACTGGGTGAAGGGTGTTCGTGTCTATGACCGTATTCCGCCATTTGGTGGGGCCGCAGCGGGCAGCACCAGTGGTGGCGTCTGGGCGGATCATCTCAAGGGCTTCGGCATTGAAGGCACCTCCGCGGATGGCAACACTTTGGTTGGCGAGTGTGCAATCAATTGCAACAATTCGTATGAAATCTACAGCTTTCACTCCGGTGGCGCGAACGCGGCAATGGCGGATGGCAGTGTGCGATTCTTACGAGAGTCGATGACCATCCGAACGCTGGCTGCGCTCACCACACGCGGGGCCGGTGAAGTGATCTCTGGCGAGAATTGAGACTGATTATGCCCTCTTCCCCATTCTTTGTTGGCCTTGATGTCGGCGGCACCACCATGAAGGCCGCCGTGGTCGATGATTCCGGAAAAATGACTTTCGACGAATCTCGTAAAGCTTCGTCGAACAATACTGAGCCGGATCGTGGCCAAGACGAAGGATTGAAAACGATGGTGAAAACCATTGAGGACGCCATCTCCGCAGCCAAGTTGAAAAGAGCCGACATCGCTGCCATCGGCGTGGTGACGCCCGGCTTGATGGACATTCCAAATGGCATCATTCTCGATCCACCCAATCTCAAGCCTTGGCGCAATGTCCGCGTGCTCGATTACCTGAAGCAGGCTTTCGCCGGTACGCATGTCATCTACCAAAATGACGGCAACGCTGCGGCTTTCGGTGAATACTGGATCGGTGCCGCACAAGGCGTATCGAGTCTGGCCATGTTCACGCTGGGCACGGGTGTCGGCGGTGGGATCGTGCTCAATGGTGACATCCTCACGGGCGTTCACAGTCACGGAGCTGAGCTTGGCCACCTGCGGATTGATCGTCCTGATACCGGTCGGCTCTGCGGTTGCGGTGCTCGGGGATGCCTTGAGGCCTACGCCAGTGCGACTTCCATCGTGAAGCGTGCCCGCGAAGCCATGGCGACCTGGCGTGGCCCGACGGAACTCCAACGGTTCTACAGCGAGAGTGACGAAGGCTTTGAAGCGAAAGATGTTTTCGATCTGGCGCTGGCCGGAGACGAGTGTGCCATCAACGTGTGCGACGAAACGGCCTATTTCGTGGCTCTTGGGGCATGTGCGTTGATTGCAACGATTGACCCAGACGTCATCGTGATCGGTGGTGGAGTGGTGCAGACCAAGTACCCATTCGTGGAAAAGATCGACGAATACGTCCGGCGTTTCGGCCTGCGATACCCCGTGAAAACAAACGAGTATGCCGAGAAGCTCGGCATTTCAACGTTGCCCAAACCGGTCGTGGTGACGAAAGCTGGCCTGCTCCATGAAGCCGGGATCGTGGGGGCCGCAGGTTACGCCCGCCACCAATGGATGCGCAAACAACCGGCCTGACTACACTAACCTGTAGCGATCACCGCTTTTGGGATCGTCCTACTTCGCAACTGGAGTGTTTTCGCGATGTCCGTGTTCGTTACCAAAGAAGCCCCGAACTTCACCAGCCAAGCCGTCGTCAACGGTGAGTTCAAAACCGTGCGGCTGTCGGACTACCGTGGCAAAAACGTAGTGCTGTTCTTTTATCCCCTCGACTTCACCTTCGTGTGCCCGACGGAAATCATCGCGTTCTCGGATCGTATTGCGGAGTTCCACAAGCGAAACACTGAAGTGCTAGGTGTGTCAGTGGATAGCAAATTCAGCCACCTGGCGTGGATCAACACTCCGCGTGCCAAAGGTGGCCTGGGTAAACTCGAATACCCGTTGATCGAAGACCTCACCAAAAAGATCAGCCAGAGCTATGGCGTACTGTTGGAAGACGGCATTGCCCTTCGGGGGTTGTTTATGATCGACGCCGCAGGTATCGTTCGGCACATCACCGTGAACGACTTGCCGCTGGGTCGCAGCGTGGATGAAGCCCTGCGAATTGTTGATGCCTGGCAGCATTTCGAGAAATTCGGCGAAGTCTGCCCGGCTGACTGGAAGCCCGGTAAGGATGCCATGAACGTTGCCAAGGCCAGCGAGTATTTCGAGAAAGCTGCTAAGTAGTCAGTGTAGACTTAACCACAGAGACTCAGAGGCAAGGAGAAAACAAGATTCAAATCTTGCTTCTCCTTGCCTCTGAGTCTCTGTGGTTAGACAGTTTCTATTACTTCTGTGGTGGGGCTGCCTCGCGGATGAGTGCCCCCTTCTCGTCGCTCATCACCAACACCGAGAAGCGCTGGATGGCCTGCCGTTCCGGTGTGTTCACTGAAACATAGTCGAACGCCCCACGTAAGTCGGTGTAGCCGTCCTTGTGGAACTTCACCGAACCATCAGCCAGCTTCACGTACACCTTCACATAGACCTTGCTCAGACCCTTGTTCGTAGTGGCGTCCGTGGCCTTGAGCTGACCGTAGTTCTCCGTCACCGTTACGGTCATCGCCGTGGCATAGTACGGAACAGACTTCGACTGCCCTGCCCCGGTCACTTCCACCAGTACGTTCTTACTCACAAACTCCGCCGGGATGGCAAAGCTCGTTTTCTTCTGTGCTGGGTCGAGTGCAACTTCCATGGTCTTGTTCGGCTTGATGGTGGTGAACTGCCCGCCGGATTGCTGAACAAACGGGTTTCCGCTGAACAGCAACTCCACGTCCATCGGGTAAAAGTTCACGGTCACGCTCTTGATGTTCTGGTGCGTCAGTGAGATCGACTTGCCATCCAGTGCTGCCTCAAAGTTCGGCTGCGTGGCTGCCATTTGACCCATCTTCTGGTCGCGGTTGTCCTTGTCGATGAGCACCGCAGCCTTGCCTTCGATCTCGTCCAGTTGGCCGATGATGGTGCTAAAGGTGTTCTTCCAGCGATCCACCGGGTAGTTGGCATACTGCATGGCAATCGCGCGTGCCTTCTTCGGCTCATCGTTGTACATGTCGAGATACGCTGAGCAATAGTCGTACTGCATCTTCGTGGCCACACGTTCCTTGTTGACCCGGCTGAAGCTGTCCTGGGCTTCGTCGATACGGTCTTGCAGCAGCAAGTAGTACGTCACGGCTAGCAAGTCATCATCGTTTAGCAAACGCTTATAGCTCAGCTTCTTCAGCAGTTGATGGTACTGACCGTGAAAGCGGTCGTTGACAATCTGCCGACGTTGACCCAAGGCATGGGCACGGGCATTCACCAGTGGCTTGTACTCAAGATGCTCGTAGGTGTGGCGGGCCACCATGTCGATGGCCAAAAGTGGCGATTCAATCGGCCCACCGCACTCGTTCACAATGGCATCGACGTGCAGCAGGTACTGTCGGGCCACGGTGGCATCGGCGTGGTACAGACCGTAGCTGTACGTGGTGGGATGGTAGAAGTGACGATCTTGCAGCAGCTTCACGACGGCATCGAAGAACGCTTGTTCCTTCAGGCGGAACGCGATCTTATCGAGGTTCAGTGCCCGGATGTTCTCACGGTTGAGGAAGGCCAGAACTTCGTCCGTCGTGCCGTTTTGCGACACATGATCCCAAGTGGTGGTGTCTACTTTGCTTGGCTTGGCCAGCACGTTGAACGTGATTGGCTTGGCCGACATGACGTACTGTTCGTTCTTCGCTACGTGAACCGGGAACTGGGCGTACTTGCCCGCTGCGGGGAAGTAGAAGAGGTAGTCGATGGTCTGCGTGCGATACGGTTCCAGGTCGAGTTGATACGCCTTGGTGAACTTGGCCCCGGCCAGTGGCAGCGCCCCGTTCGGTAGCTGCACCAGCACGGCCAGCTTCTGTCGGCTGGACGTGGGGTTCGTCACCACCACTTGGCCGCCGTACACCACGTTGATGATGAACTCATCGGCAACGAACTTATCGAGCTTCTCGCCGTTCTCATCTCGGAAGCGATCACCGTTGCGGTAGTAGTTCTGGCTCACCAGAATCGATACTTGGCCCCCTTCCCCGGCAGCAGGCTTCACTTCCTCGTGGAAGGCAATCACCTTACTGGCTGGCTTAAAGCTCATGGCCCCTTTGTCAAACTTAACTTCGTGCTTGCCTGCTTCAAACGGCAGGTCAATCACCGACAACGCGAACATCATCTCGGTGAAGTTCTTAGTGCAACTTGGGAAGTGACGCGAGACGAAGCCGTCGGCACCATCGTGCTTGGCGTAGTCGCCCCAGAACGGATTGACGTTCACCAGGTCGGCAAGCTGTTGTTGAATCGGCAGCTTGTAGTAATTGTTCTCGGCCCATTCCATCGTCGGGTCGAGCTTGCGGAACAGTTCCCGAGCGACAGCCTTCCGGCGGTCGGCTTCAAAGAAATCGTCTCGTTTGTTGGTCTGCTCACGCAGTGCGTCAAATGATTCTTTTTGTTTGTCCGCATTCTTCCCCTCGCCACCCTTGCCGTCCTTCTTCGCCGCATCGCGGCTCATCACATCGCTCATCTCTTTGGCCATCTTTGGTGGGGCACTTGCCGATGGCATCGCCATACCGGGTGCCCCGGGAGGCGCATCACTCGGTCGGCCACCACCACCAAAGCCACCTGCACGACCATCACCCATCGGCCCACCGGCACCAGCTTCACCTGGTTTCGCTGGCATTGGCAGATTTGAAGTACCCGTTGGGGCTGCGCTCGCATCCAATGCCGAGCCTGCCACGGCGACGTCGAACAAGTACAGTTCACGTTCCAGGCTTGGTGGCAACAGCTTCAGCAGGTCACTGAGATGTCGGGAAGCGCGGGCTTTCTCTCCCTCGATCTTACGTGCCAGTAGCACTCGCTCGGCGATGTTGAGCCGTTGGTAATTCCACGGGCTGGTAAAGCTCTTGAGGTCGTCATCGAGCAGCCAGTGATCGAGGAACGTTTTGTCCTTCTTGTTCGCCAAGTACGGCTTCACCACCGTCGTGAAGAACTCTTTGTCCTTCTGGAACAGGAAGAAGTGCAACTCGTGGCACGCGTGTTTCGAGTAGAGCTCCTTCTTCTCTGTGATCTTCATCTTGGGCCAGCGGAGCAGGAACGAGAACTCTGCGAGCTTGGGATCTTTGCTTAGCGTGGTGTACAGGGCAAACACCTTGGCGAAGGTGTCGTAGTTCTCAAAACGGCTGCTGATGGCATCGGGCAGGTTGAACTCTTGGCCGGGGTTCAGCACGCTCACTTGCTTTTGTTGCGTGAAGTGCTTGGCCGGGTCGAGCCCGTTCTTCATCCGCAGGTCGAGGTATGTCGCGGCACTTTCAGCCAGTGAAATGCTTCGGCTGGAGGCACTCAGCGGATCTGCCGCCACCACTTGAATCATCTGCTTCGAGCCGAAGCCTTTACGAGAGAGCTTGACCACACCGTTCGCATCTGGCGTGAGGTTCAGCGCGATCACCGAGGCTTCGGCAAGGTAGTCGAGGTTGGCAGTGTGCATGTTCTGCGGTGCTAGTTCACCCGATTGGTTCGCCTCTCGTCGACCCAAGGAATATTTCGACTTCTCGTCGGCCATCTTCTTCTGTTCGATGGCCCCACCAACACTGCCGAACATCTCGCCTTCCTTGGCCAGTTGCTCGCCGGTTTCGGTGGTGCGGATGGCCCATGGGTTGAGCAACAGCATCGGGCGCTCGAGCATGTTGCCGGGGAATTTCTTCTGGTTCCGGCGTTCCAGCACATAGCGGTACTCGTCGCCCAACTTGCGACCGGTGAGGTACACGCTGGGCACAAACCCCGGTTGTACACCTTGCAGATCGACATCACGAATTTCCGCCATTGCCGCGTACGGATCAAACTCTGGCAGATACCGGGTTGCGAAGACGTGTACACGCGAGAACTTGGTGAAGTCACGCAATTTCACATACAGGTTCTCGGCATCGCTGGTGATGCTCTCAATGTTCAATGGTGTAAGCCCGGCTTGCTCAAGGTCCCGAGTGTTGCCGAGGATGTAGCCATTGTGCTTG
>JBBRME010000223.1:0-7320 GCA_038230995.1 Gemmatales bacterium | reverse complement strand
TCATCACGTGGGCCAACAACTTCACGCAGATGCATCGGTGGTATTGGTAACGACTGCGACATACAAACCTTGACTAAGAATGAACCACAGTTTTCCACACTCCGCGTTCTACTGACAAGCCCAAGCGATAAGATGACTCAGACTGTATTTTGAGTTTGTCAAGCGGGGATCGACATGTTCGAAGGGATTACGCGCGGGTTGTCGGATGCCTTGAAGAAACTGCGCGGACGTGGCCGACTGACGGAAGATAACATCCGCGATGGCCTGCGCGAAGTTCGGCGTGCTTTGCTTGAAGCCGATGTCAACCTGCGCGTCGTCACCCAGTTCATAAGTAATGTTGAAGCCCGCTCCGTTGGGCAGGACGTCCTTGAGCGGATCGATCCGTCCGAGCAGATTGTCAAAATCGTCTACGACGAACTGTGCCAGTTGATGGGGCCGGTCGATCACAAAATCCCGCAGAAAAGCGATCGCCCGGTGGTGCTGATGCTTTGCGGCTTGCAGGGGGCCGGCAAAACCACCACAGCAGCGAAACTGGCACTCACTTTGCAGTCCCGTGGACGTAAGCCGTACCTTGCCGCTGCCGACTTAAAGCGCCCGGGTGCCGTTGAACAACTGCAAGTGCTCGGCAAGCAGATTGATGTGCCGGTGTATAGCGAAAACAGTGACCCGGTCACGGTCTGTCAAAACGCCGTAAAGGAAGCCAAGAAGGCACTTTGCGACGTTGTGATTCTCGATACCGCCGGGCGTTTGCAGATCGACGACGACTTGATGAATGAACTCAAGCAGATCGACAAACTTTGCAAGCCGGATGAAGTGTATCTGGTGGTCGATGCGATGATCGGTCAGGAAGCCGTGAATGTGGCCAAGGCCTTCCACGATGCCCTAGAACTCAATGCGGTCATCCTCACGAAGCTCGATGGCGATGCTCGCGGCGGTGCAGCACTCAGCATCAAGCAGATGACTGGCGTGCCGATCAAGTTCATCGGCGTTGGCGAAAAGCTCGACAAGCTCGAGGAGTTCCACCCAGAGCGCATGGCACAGCGGATTCTTGGCCAAGGCGACATGATGGGCGTGGTAGAACGCATCGCCGAGATGCAAAAAAACATCTCGCAAGAAGAACTCGCTGCCCAGCAAGCCAAGCTCGAAAAGGGCACATTCACATTGATGGATTTTCGCAAACAGTTCGAGATGATCGCCAAGCCCGGCATGATGAAGGATTTGATCGGCAAGATGCCAGGGATGAGCGACATGATTCCTGCAGGAGAAGACCCTGAAGTGGCCGTTCGTCGGTTACAGGGGATGATCGACAGCATGACGGCCAAGGAGCGCAACGAGCCCGACATCATTGATTCCAGCCGACGCCGACGGATTTCCACTGGGTCTGGTGTGCAGCCGCATGAAGTCAACAACTTCTTAAAGCAGTTCGGTCAGATGCGATCGTTCATGAAGCAAATGGCCAACATGAACATGATGCAGAAGCTCAAGATGATGACCGGACTCGGCAAGATGGGTGGCTTCCTGCCAGGCGGGATGGATAATCTGATGCCAAAGGGCGACACCGGCAAGCGGAAAAGTGCCAAGGAAAAGGCCGACGAACGGAAGAAGAAAAAGAAGCGGTAGAAACAGTAAGACCCAAGCCATTTGCTTGGGTCTTACTGTTTTGTGTCATCATTTACGATCCGGCGCGAGATTTCATTGCCGTGCCTGGTTGCCAATCGGCAGGAATCGGTCGGCGTTGTTCTTCCTCGGCATAGCGCCAGTAACGCAGGTTCTCTTCACCAGGCTGCCAAGTGAATGCGGCTGGGCGACCGTTGATGCGAGTGGGGAAGTCCACCGCTGCTCCGCCTTCACCCTCGCCGTCAACCAGTGCTACGCCTAGTTGGCTCAGTTCGCCAACTGCCGTGCTGTAGTTACGCTCGGCTTGTTGAAGTTCATCTGTGACGACGTAGCGCCTTTGACGTGATTCCCACGTCAAGCTTCGTCGTTCCACTTCCAACTGATGTTGCTCGTTCGACAGTTCCGCCAGTTTGCGTTTGTTGTCCACAATGTCCGAAACAATGCTGCGAACGAGTGGAAGCATCTGTCGAGCGGTGTTGAAGTCGAGGCTCGCGGCGGATTTCTTGCTCTTCCCGCCGGACTCCGACCCCTTCTTGGATGGGCTGCTCATGATCGTTGCCTCCGATGTTTCAGAACGCTCATCGCGTCTGCTCTATTGTAGAACCATGTTCAAGTGGCAAATGTTGCATAAATTCGAATATTTCTATTTCTTGTCGGCTAGCCATTTCTGGATGGTTGTGGCGTAGTACACCGCGCTCATGGTGGCATCGGCTTTCGGCTCAACTGAATAGCTTCCATCCGGTTTGCGACAAGCCGAAAGGAACTCGGTCAACTTCTTCGCATCCGCTGGTGGTGTATCTACCATCTTGTAGAAGCGCATGATCCGGTAAGTTGTCTCCAAATCAGAAGTTTTCGAATCGAGTTTGCCCCAACCGCCATCGGTGCGCTGCTCGTTTACAAGAATCGGCAGGAAGGTTTTGGCTAGCTCTTCTTTCTTGGGACGATACGAATCCTGTAACCGCAATCCAGTCACGAAATGACTGAACAAAAGTCGAGCGTCACCTCGCTGTTCTTTCACAGTGCTCTTGAGAATCGTGTTGACATTATCATCGAGTTGCATCAAATCCCGCCACGCCTCAGGCGGAGCGCCAAATTCCTTCAACCCCCACGCCTCGACAGCCGCCGCAGCCAGTCGCACATCCTCGAAGTTCTTGCAGTTCGTCTTGATGTATTCCATCGCACCTTTGATCTTATCTCGTTCGATGCCGACTTCGAGGGCTACGATAACGCCCACACTCGTGATGGAGGCATCCGGCTTGCCGCCAGGTTCACTGAAGGAACCAGCTTTCTCGTCGTAGCAACTCAGCACGAATTTCTTCACCTTGTCGAGATCTGTTGGTTCGGCCCCCAAGTGTCGGATGGCTTTCACGGCCCCGTTGCACGCCCGTAGGCTGGGCTTGAGCTTCTCGCCCGTCTTGGCCGGGCTGGCAGCCCAGGCTCCGGTGGCCGGGTCACGCAATGTCTCGATCCACTTCAGCGTGGCGGTGGCTTCTTCCTTGGCTTGGGCTGAAGCACTGGCCACGAAGAAGATCAAGATTGCCAAGAGTAACGGAAACTCACGTCGCATCGTGGATCCTCAAAGTCTCTTGCACCAAATTGGCAGGTGCCGGTTGGGTTGTGACCATCAGTTCCGCCAATAGCCCGCAAAGCAGGCAGGGCATGATGGAGCTTGTGCTGCTGATCAACCCGACAAGCAACACAATTGGCAGCCACGCCCAACTCAAGAGTAGATATGCAAGAACCAGACCAAATGCCATCAGAAGCGAGACGATCGCAATCAGCACGGCGAGTGTGCCGAAGAAGTGCATCGGTCTGTGGCCATACCTTGTGATGAATGTCACCTGCAACAGATCGAGAAACCCTTTCAGAAATCGCTGCCAGCCGAACTTCGATTTGCCGTACTTTCGGGCACGATGCTGTACCACTTTTTCACCAACGAGATACCCCTGGGCGGCGGCCAACACTGGAACAAAGCGATGCAACTCACCGTAAAGCCGCACGTTTTTGACGACTTCGTGCCGGTAGCACTTGAATCCGCAGTTGTGATCGTGCAGTTTCAATCCGGTGAACGCGCTGACCAACCCATTGAACACTCGGCTCGGGAAAACCTTGTGCCAGGGGTCGTGACGGACTTGCTTGTAGCCACTGATTACGTCGAGGTTTTGGGTTTCCAGTTGTGCAATGAACGCAGGGATTTCGGCAGGATCGTCTTGCAGGTCCGCATCCAGCGTGAAAACAAGTTCGCCACGGGCTTGGGCAAACCCTGCCTGAAGTGCAGCAGCCTTGCCAAAGTTGCGGCGAAAGCGGATGCCCTTAACGGTGTCCTGATTGAACGATTTGATCGTTTCCCACGTTGCATCTGTACTGCCATCGTCGACAAAGATGATCTCGAACGTACGCGTCGGTAACTTGGCAAACACAGCTTCGATTTCACCAAACAACGACGGCAGGCTCGGTGACTCGTTCAACACCGGGATCACGCAGGAGATCAAGCCGGGTAATGGTTGGCTTGTGGTGATCATGAAGGGGTCTCGATTTTCGGCACCACAGGTTTTGCTCCACGCACCGCGAAATACAAAACGATGGCCACGGCCACTTCGAACACCGTCCACACGACTCGCAGCAGGATTGCAATCAACGCAGCAAGTGCATTGCTACAGAGTTGAAGGGCGAGAACCAGTTGCAGCACCCACTCGCGGGCACCGGCACCAGCCGGTGAGAACAAGACGAGGAAGCCGAAGACATACGAGATCGCCACGCCGCAAAGGTATTGGCCATAGATGGTCAACGTGAGTGGCACTGGATCCGGATTCACTCCTCGGGCCACGAACCACAGGCTGAACCCCAGCAACGCCCAACCGAACATCGCCTGCACCAACCCACGGGCCAGCAGCCAGATCGACGGTGTGGGGATCACGGCTCCCTGAGCGTACTTCTTCGCTACCCGGCGTACGAGTCGATTCAAACCCAGCAACGCGAGAGGCAGCAGGGCGAGGCCGAACAATCCGTACTGCTGGTAGGTGTTCAACGATTCTGTCAGCCCCGACCAAGGCAGCAGCACTGCCCCCAGCACCGCACCTGCCGCCATGTTTGTGAGTGTCTCGTAGGCCCCAGTAACGATCACCACGGTGGGCCGTACATCCAGCGAGCGCAGCAAGCCCACACGTAGAAAGATAACCCACGCTTTACCCGGTACATACTTGCCGAACTGACTGACGAAGTACGCTCGCAAGCCCAACCACCAGGAAATGTGCACGCCCTGCCCACGCAGCAACTGCACCCAGAACGTACCCCAGAGTGTGTGACAGGCGATGTACAACCCACCAGCGATGGCAAGTGAAGCGTAGTCGAGTTGTGTTGTGAGTGATTCCCAATTCACGGACTTGAAGAACTCGGCGAACTTCCAGCCGACGGCCGCAAGCAACACGACGGCGAGCACCAGCTTCAAGAGGAAGAACACGAGCTTACGCTTGGGCATGCAGCGATTCTATCGACCCCGAACCAACTTCGGTGGAAGTCTGCCATGCCTTCCATCGGCCGTGCAGCCACGGTGATAGGCGACCCTCTCGCCAACGCAGAAAGGCCTTGGCCAAAAGCACAGCCATGTGTCGGGGCAAATACTTCCAACGATCCCAACCACGGACGTTCCGCCAGAACACCAGTTCTTCATTCCGCGATTGCTGTTCCAGCAATTCTGCAGATGGCTTTCTGCCATAGCTTGCTGACATTCGATGCCAGACAACTGATGTTGGATCAAACCAAACCTGGCCGTAGGGCTTCAGGCGATGGCTGAGATCGACATCCTCGAAGTAAGCACCAAACGTGGTAGGAAATAAGCCAGCCTGAAGGATTGATTCCCGTCGATAAAATGCGGCAGATGCCGAGACCCCCCACACTGGTTGCGCGTGTTGCAATTGGGCTTGCGCCGTTAGCAATTCAGTATTGTGGTAGCGTTTCGTGGCAAAGCCACCGTAGTCGTAGTCGTCACCGGCGCTGTCGATGAGTGTGGGTAACCCGGCCCGGCTGCGTTCCGGATCGAGCTGAAGCACCAGCGGGGCCACCGCCACCACGTTACGATCCGCAAATCGTTTCAGCGGTTCGTCGGCCCAACCCGGGGCGACTTCCGTGTCGTCGTTCAGCAACTCCACCACATCGGCTTGGGCACTCAGCACGCCCACGTTGGCGGCTACGCAGAAACCGCTGCGTTCATTCAACCGGATGACGCGGACGTTCGGATTGTGGCACGCTACTTCCGAAATGCACCCCTGTTCGGAGGCATCATCCACAACCACCACTTCCGTATCACTTGGGGCAAACTGCTTTACCGACGCTAAACAACGCGAGAGAAGTTCCGGCCGAGAAGCCGATGGGATGACGACGGAGAGACGAGGCATATGTCACCGTCCTGCGGTTTTTCCATCATTTGCCGAGGCTATTTTTTCAAGTGACTGTGCAATTCGATGCACCGTGGTTGCTGCTTCGCCTTCTCGCCGGTGCAATAGATCGACCACCAGTTCACGCAACTGATTGAACGCCTCCAAGCTCTCTGCATCATGTCGACGCTTCGCCAGCATCGCCTTTGCCGTGGCTTCCAACCAGATGGTCGCGGCCAACAGGTTCGTCTGCCACGTGGCCCAATGTTTCTTGGCGTAAGTCAGTAAAGCATGGCGGGTGATCAATCGCAGGCTTGGCGGCACCTTGCGCGTGTGCAACGGGAAGTGATGCACCACCTGCACGGCTGGTTCGTACCAGACCGACCAACCCATGGCCTTGGCTCTCTGGCAGAAGTCGACATCTTCGTAGTACAGAAAAAAGGCTTCGTCCATGCCGCCGACATCTTCGTAGCAATCTCGCCTAACGAGGAAGCAGCCACCCGTCACCCACGGCACCGCTTGCCGGGATGTCAACGATTGATGCTGACATTTGCGGCGCGAACGTGGAACAAACACCCCCGACAGCGTTCGCAGCAGGGTGGGATACGTTCCCGCACTGGCTTGACGTGAACCATCCTGATTGCGAAGTTGGAAGCCGATGACCCCCGCCTTCGGGTCAATCGCCGGGAACCGTTGAGCACTCTCTAGCACCTGATCGAGGAAGCCCGGTTCAACGGTCACGTCCGGGTTCAGCAACAGCACCCATTCGCCATGGCAGCGACCACTGCCACGGTTCACGGCCTTGGCGAACCCGGCATTCGTGCGATGTCGCACCACAGTGACACCAGACAACGCTGCAAGTTTCCTGCGGATCCGACTCTTCGGCGAGTGATTATCGACGATGATGATTTCCGCCGCCCCGCGTCGCACGGCTTCGGATTGGCGAAGTTGTTGGGTCAGGCGTGCAGTGTTCTTCCACTGACAAAAATTGACGATGACCACGGACAGTTGTGGGGTGTCTAACGCCGATGAAGCCCGTTGCCCAACGGCACGAAGGCGCAAGGCCAACGGCTTTGGCAAACGATCACGATCCAGCGTGGTCAACCGCATTCGGGAGTCCTTCCCCGGCGGGCCGACAATCCATGTCCGACCCAGATGAGCCGAGACTATGGCAAAAGACGATTCTCGATGCAACGCCAACTGGAAAGTGCTGAAAATGGTCACTACTGAGATTGCAGATCGTCATTCTGATCGATGGCAATGTTTCTCACGGATGTGTGTACCCCTCTTGAGAATCATTTTACTGGATGTGAAGAATGATCGTTGGAGT
>JBBRME010000222.1:0-7402 GCA_038230995.1 Gemmatales bacterium | reverse complement strand
GGCTGATCCCCGAAGGAGTGCGTTGTGAGTTCTACGGTGCCGACGAACGAGATCGACCGCATCCTGGCCAAAGCCGTTGATGGCCAGCGGATCACGCGGGAAGAAGGCGTGGCCCTCATGGATTGTCACGACCTGAACAAGCTGGGCCGTGCGGCCCACGCCGTGACCATGCGCCTGCACCCGGAGCCGTACCGCACCTACAACATCGACCGCAATATCAACTACACCAACGTGTGCGCTGCGGTGTGCGACTTCTGCGCCTTCTACCGCAAGACTGGCGACGCCGAAGCCTATGTGTTGACCCGCGAAGAACTGTACCAGAAGATCGAAGAGACCATCGCACTGGGTGGCGATCAAGTGCTGATGCAAGGTGGCATGCACCCATCGTTGAAGTTGGAATGGTACGAGGAACTGCTGCGCGACCTGCGGGCCAAGTTCCCCACCGTGAACCTTCATGCGTTCAGTCCGCCGGAGATCTGGCACTTCCACAAGATCAACAAGCTACCACTGCGTGAGGTGCTGGAACGCCTCAAGGCCGCAGGCCTCGGCAGCCTGCCGGGTGGCGGTGGCGAGATCCTGGTGGATCGCGTTCGTAAGGCACTCACCAAGAACAAAGCCCTCAGCGATGAGTGGATCGAAGTCTGCCGGGTGTGGCACCAACTCGGCGGCAAGGGCAGCGCCACGATGATGTTCGGTCATGTGGAAACCTTGGAAGAACGGATCGAACACCTCGACCGCATTCGTTCACTCCAAGACGAAACCGGCGGCTTCACCGCGTTCATCTGCTGGACGATGCAACCGGGCCACAAGATGAGCCACTACGACGAACAGGGGGCTTTCGAGTACCTCCGCGTGCAGGCCATCGCCCGGCTGTACCTCGATAACGTGCCGAACATCCAGAGCAGTTGGGTGACGCAAGGGGCCAAGATCGGCCAGATCGCACTGTTCTACGGTGCGAACGACATGGGCAGCCTGATGATCGAGGAAAACGTGGTCGCTGCTGCGGGCACGGTCAACCACCTGACGCTGGACGAAATCAAACGCAGCATCCGCGAAGCGGGGTGGGAACCCCGCCAACGCAACGTGTACTACGGGTTGATCGGGGCGTGAGCTAGCTTACGCGAACCCAAGATGTGCTCCGTCATTGAACAAACGTTACCTGTCGGAACATCTTGGCGCAAAAGCGATCCAAAGGAAGACATTTGATTAAAATTAGACAAAAGAGACACTGCATTCCCGACACTTGTGGAAATTAAGCAACAAAAATCAACAAAAAGCAATGTCACATGTCAGTTTATCGAATCATTGAGCCGATGTCTTGAACAACTCAACTCATTGCCTTGCAACAGTTTATGATTTGACAATTCATTGGCTCGCAGTGTTTAGAGAACCAACGAAGCGCCTTACAATCTGGAGTATTTGAAAATTTTACCTGAATGGAGTTGTTGGCGCGTGCCTTCATGCCACAGATGAGATATATTGGAGTGTAGAAAGCCACCACCCAAGAGTTTGGCGACCGAAGGGTGGTGGCAACCAACAACAGGTAGGGACTTGCGTCTCACGCCCTGCCATTTGCTATTACGCATCCAGATGGGACGCTGTTCGAGGCATTTTCATTTTTTGGGCTGACATGGCGAGGCCATTGACGCCCGTTATCTTCGCACAATGCTGACCACGAAGTGTGGCCAGATTGAAGCGTGTTACACCCATTACAAGTGTCAGTGTAGCACGCGGTGCGTGTGCAATTACAGCATTAACACGCATCAATAGTTGCTGCGGTGGAGCCATTATGGCCAAGCCTTTAAACCCGGTCGTTCGCGAGGCAGTGCAGGAGACGTATCTTGAATACGACACTCCTGCCGACCAAATCGTGGCGAGCCACGATTCTGCAACCTGTTTTGCGGACAGCGTCAACTCTCGTCTACCCGACAACCTCAAGATGACTGTCACGAAATGCAATTCGTTGACACTCTCCTTGCGGAAAAAAGGTGAAGACAAGGGTGGACTGCCAAAACTCCGTGGAGGTCACGGGCCTTCCACGCGGCCATCGGCAAACTAAACCGATGCATCGCTAATTCTGAAGCAAAACTTTTGCGAGGCGAGTATTCGCGTATTCGCCTCGCAAAAAGTTCAACCTTGACAAGTTATCCGGCAACCGTGGGCTGACAAGATGATGTAGTACAAGAACGCGACATGAATTGTGCCATATTTTTTTTACACAAATTCGGAACGCGCAGTTTTTCGTGCACGTAGCTCATCTGTCTGACTAAAACTGCTTGAGTAAAAAACATGCGAATTTTTTTGCCTCACGAGCATTCGGACACGTGCTTACTTCCAGTAAGCCCGCCCCATGCTACGCCTGCTTTTCCGTATAGCACCTCCAGCCACAAGCTTTGTAAATCATCTACATTACAACATCAGACAATCCTCCCATGAAAATCGCACTCTTCAACGTCAAGCCCTACGAACGGACGGCGTTCGATGCGGCGAATGCCCGGTACGGCCATCAGCTTCAATACCTCGATGCCCGGCTCACGATGAGCACCGTGGCACTCGCGACCGGGTTCCCAGCCATCTGTGCGTTCGTCAACGACAGCGTCAACCGAGAGGTGATTGCGGCCCTGGCGTCGGGTGGCACCAAGCTGATTGTCCTGCGGAGTGCCAGGTTCAATCCGTCCATCAGCAACAATAACATGACGCTCGTTCGTTAACACTTGACGATTGCAACTGTTCGTCTCAAGTGAACGATTACTTCACGCGGTTTTCGCGCCGGGGTTCAATTTGCCTGTCTCAGTCACAGTCGTGTACACAACTGGCATCGCGGATTGCGTAAGACAGAGGAAATAATCCATCCGGATGGAGCGCGCAGACCGGATTTTCACATCGCACCTGAAAGTCATTTGATTCCATGCAAACGCGTTCTATAAGTTCTCGCCTGGCCACAAAGCATGCCTGCCGAGTGGTCCGAGATGCAAGATTTTCGGCAAATGTCTGAAAACAGCGGTCGACAATAGGGAAATCTCTCAGTTGTCTGATCGGTTGTAGGGCTTGTAGTTGCACTGCGGAGCGCGAACCCCCGTTCGGTTTCGGTTTCGCAAGGCACGGTGCCGAAGTCTTGGATCGCGAGTCGATAGCACTTGGTCAACCAGGCGAATCGGATTTCATCCGATTCTCCGGGATGGCCGCGAGTGAAGCCGATTGTTGATTCCGTTTGCGACAACCGGCCACAGCCACGACTGGCCTTCACCGCCTGTAAAGGATGACACACGATGTCCCGAGTTCGACGCATCCGCTCTGATGTGGCACAATCCCCTCTCGAGACGTACCTGCGTGAAATCAACGAAACGGCGTTGCTCACGGCCGACCAGGAAAAGTCGCTTGCCCGGCTGATTGAAACCGGTGATAACTCGGCCCGCGATCAAATGGTGCGGGCCAACTTGCGACTCGTGGTGAACATTGCCCGTGGCTACACCGGTAAAGGCCTGGCCCTGCAAGACTTGATCGAAGAAGGCAACCTCGGCCTGCTTCGTGCTGTTGAAGGGTTCGACCCGAACATGAACACGCGGTTCAGCACCTACGCCAGCTACTGGATTAAGCAGAGCATCAAGCGGGCACTGGTGAACACGGCCAAGACGATCCGCATCCCGGCGTACATGGTCGAGTTGCTCTCGAAGTGGCGTCGGGCTACCAACAAGCTCACTGATGAACTGAATCGTCCGCCGACTCCGGAAGAGATCGGCAAGCTGCTCGGCCTGCCCAAGAAGAAGCTTAGCATCATCAAGAAGGCGATCCGAGTTTACAACAGTGCACCGCAGTCCGATCAGGGTGATGCTGGCTGGAGCATCGAAGAGATGCTGCCGGACACGAGCGCCAAGACGCCCGACAACGAGATGGTGGAGAGCGACGACCTCAAGCACGTCATGGTGCTGCTTGAGAAGATGGAGCCGCGCGAGGCCATCGTGCTGCGGATGCGCTTTGGTTTGAATCAGGAAGAACCGAAGACACTGAAAGAGATCGGCGAGAGCCTGGGCCTGACCCGAGAACGTGTCCGGCAGATCGAAAGCGAAGCCCTCGCGAAGCTGAACGAAAGCCTCTGCGGCGAGAAGTAGTCCTGGAGAGTTTTCCGTTCACTCCGTGAGCGGTTGTTTTTGTTCCGCTCACGGAGTGAACGGAAAAATCTCACGAACCCGCCACATCCAACCAGCCGATCAAATCCTTCAAGTATCGCGAAGTGTCGGGTTCAAATTCCAACGTGTGCTGAGCCTGTGGGTCATCAATGACTCGCAGGCTTTTTGCGTTCTTGAGCCGGGCAAGGTACTTCCGTGTGGCCGGGTTGTTGAGGATGCGATCCTGTCCGGCTAGCATCAACAGAACTGGGCAGGTCACACGCTTCACGTTCCGCTTCAAGTAAAAATCAAAGCGCACACTCTCGAACAGGAACCGGGCCGTGGCTTCACACAGGCCATGCGGATCCTTGGCGATGAACGCCTGCCACTCGGCATCAGCTGTGAACAACTCCGGGTCGTTCAGCGGAATCGGGAACCGCTTGGCGGGGCGAAGAAAACGAGCCAGCAAGATCCGAAACCGGCTTAACAGTGGCGGGCGTACCTTGGCTACCAGGCCGGGACACAGGAGCGCCACACCGTTCAACAACCGTGGCTGGGCCGCCGCCACCCCCAACGCCAGCTTACCACCCCACGAAATACCCACGAGGTACACCGGTAGGGCGTTGCGGGTCTGCCGGAGCTCCTGCACATACTCCATCACATCGGCAATGAGCCGAGGAAAGTTCGGTGTGTCGCCCCGATGTGCGGTGTTCAACCCGGAGCCACGACGATCCAGAAAATGCACTTCGTATCCCGCCTCGGCCAGTGCTTGCCGCGTGTGGGTGTACCAGCCAGCATGACTGCGGATGCCGTGTAACAGCACCACGATGCCTCTGGGTTTTGCAGCCTGTGTGATGTGGGCATACCAGCGGTAGCCATCGCCCGCGCGAACCAGTGACAGCCCATTGTCAGCCAAGGAGCACCTCCCGGCGGACCGTCACGGCATCCAATTGAGCGGGGTGAACACTCACGCCGGAACCACTGCCCACCAGCATCGGGGCCGTTCCACCGCGACTGCTGAACGTGATGTCGTCGGTGGTCAGGGCATCGAATACGAGGTGCCGGTCGAAGGAACCTTCGAGGTAGCGCACGCTTTTGACGCTGGTGGCAAAGTGCCGACCCGCCGCACTGAGGATGCCGCTTTCGCCGACCTGGCAACCGAGTTGATAGCCGAGGTTGTTCTTGGCGGCGAACGCAGCGAGCTTCAACGTGGGGATGAACCCGCCGCACTTCGAGAGACGCAGGTTCAACAAGTCGGCATACTGACCAGCCACGGCCCGCTCGGCATCAAGCATGGAACATAGCGATTCATCCAGCATGATGGGTGTGGACACTGAGTGACGCACCGCTGTCAGTGAACTCACATCCTCATGCCGCACCGGTTGCTCAATGCTGGAAATGTCGAACGGTTCGAGGCATCGAATGTTCTCGGCCACATCCGCCGGTGCCCAGGCTTCGTTGGCATCAACGCGTAAGTCCACCCGTGAGCCAACACAACGGCGGATCGTCTTGAGGCGACGGCGGTCGTCCTGCCCATCAATGCCTACTTTCACCTTGATTTGCCTGAACCCCGCCAGGCGATACCCCAAGGCCTGCAAGCGGGCCTTCCATCCCTTGGACGACAGGATGATGCCGCTGTACTGCACCCGATCCCGTGGCAGGTAAAGTTCCGGGGCCACCAAATTGGTCACGTTCATCAGCGGTTCGCCGAGGCTGCGACCAAAGGCATCGAGGTACGCTAATTCCAGCGCACAGCGGGCGGCGTTACCCATGCACTTGCGGTCGTCGCCGGGCACGGCAGGCAGTTCGATCTTGCTGGCGTTGTCCACCACCGTAGGGAAGTCGTGGGCGAAGCGCAGTTGCATCCGCAGGTCGGTTCTCTTCAACAGGTCCATGCAGGATTCAATCGTCTCGCCAGTGACGTACTCGCGTGGCACGCCTTCGCCGTAGCCGATTTTTCCATCCGAGAGCTGCACCGACACGATGATGTTGTCCGTCTCCGTCCGGGTGTGGCTGGCATGTTTCACAGGTCGTTTCAGTCGAAGTCGAACGTGCCGGGCCACAACTTGCGTTACTTCCATGATGCAGAGTGTCCTGGGTAAATTTCAAACATTCAGATCAACGGAATGAAGAGCCATGAACTACGGTTGATCGCACAGTGAGCTTGTGTTGCTGGCCGTAGTTCTACAGATTTGGCTAAATGAAGACGAATAGGCTCTGGCAGTTGAGCTCCCAATACTCTTCCATCCTCCGCCTCGACCAGATATCATTTTCGTTGCGGAATGGATGCGGAGTGAGTCGCCCATGACCTACGAAATGACGATGCCGGGAACAGTTGGTGAGGATCGCCAGGGTGTTCCGCGCTTGAGTGTTTATGCCGATAGCCAGGATGAGATCAACGCCTTCAAGTGGATCAGTAGCCAACGTGCTGGGTACGACCTCGGCGATTCAGCCATCAAGGAATGGGTACGTGAACACTGGCGAGGTTACTTGCGGGCGAGGTGGCTGGAACATCTGCAAGGCCAACGGTACTGGATTGAACTCGACCGTGGCGACTTTGGTTTGCTCACCCGCGAGTTCCCGGCGGATGGCCCGTTGCTCACCACGATTCTTGAGAAGCTGAAAGTGGGCCAGGAGAACCTGGACATCCTTTGTTGGGCGCGCAGCGAACAAGTCTGTACTAATTCCGTCGTCAACATTCTTGAATCACTCGACATCAACTCTCGCCGATTGCTCCACAAGTTCGACGACGATTCTTCACGCTTCAATTAGCTTGTCGTTCGCCAACACCTCGGCTGTTTGCTTGGCCCGATAGTCCGTGAGTGCCTTGCGGATCACTTCATTGTTCAACGCCAAAATGCTTGCTGCCAGCAACCCGGCATTGATGGCCCCCGCCTTGCCGATGGCCAACGTACCCACGGGAATTCCAGCAGGCATCTGCACGATGCTCAGCAGTGCATCCTGCCCCCGTAACATTGAATGCTCGTGAGCCACGGGCACACCCAGCACCGGCAGGTGCGTCTTCGCCGCACACATGCCCGGCAGGTGCGCTGCACCACCGGCCCCGGCGATGATGACCTGCAAGCCCCGGCTTGCCGCCGTATTGGCATAGGTAAACAACTTGTCCGGCGTGCGATGGGCCGACACCACTTCGCACTCGTGCGGCACACCGAGTTGCATGAGGATAGCCGCGGCGTGCTGCATCACGTCCCAGTCGGAACGCGAACCCATGATGATGCCAACGAGGGGGGTAGTCATGGTGATCTTTCTATGCTTTCCGCTTCTTCTTCTGAAGC
>JBBRME010000221.1:0-7418 GCA_038230995.1 Gemmatales bacterium | reverse complement strand
TTCACGCCTTCGGCGATCCAGCGATTCACCATCACATAGCTTGGGTCATCTTTCGTCCACACCACGCCACCGGCGTGGGGTACTCCGCCTGCGGGCTTCATCATCATCAAGCTGCGTTCAGTGGCGGCCCGGTTGAAGCGTCGGCCTTCGAGGTCGTCGGTGAGTGCCCGGTGATCGTAGATCGGATCGTATCCACGAAGGCTGAGCTTGAAGCCGTTCTTCCCTTGAGCGCTGCCGTGGCAGGTCCCTTGGTTGCAGCCCAACTTCGAGAGTGTTGGTTGCACATCCTTCACGAAGCTGACGGGGGCTTTGCTGGCGAAGTCGGTGACTTGAACCTTGACCGTCGTGGTCACTCCACCGAGTTCGATCTTCAAATCGCCGGTGCCGTCACCCGTCGGGCGAAGCTGACCGGTGGGGCTGAGCTTCACGTTGGTGGGAGGGGTGAACTTCGCCAGACGGGTGACATCGAGCACCTCGCCGCTTTCGGTGGTGGCGCTCACCAAGAGTTGCGTGTAGGCAAATGGGCCAGCCATCGCGACGTTGGGCGGAGTCACGCTGAGCGACTTCACCTTGGCGTCGGCGGGGAGTGCCTCGGCGGCAACGGCCCAAGGGGCCAGCAACGCCATCACAAGTAGAGCAAGATATTTCATGGGAGGGAGTCTCTGAGAGTATTCCGCTCACGCCGTGAGCGGATTCAAATCAACCGCTCACGGCGTGAGCGGAGCACTATCTACTTCGGCAACGCATTAAAGCTGTTGAGCAGCTTCCCGGTGGTCGCGTCATGGATCATCACTTGCCCGGCAAACCCACCGCTGGCGATCCTCTTACCGTCCTTGTTCCATGTGACCGCATAAACCGATGTCGTCACACCTTCACACTTCACCAGCTTCTTGTCTTTGTCCGTCTCGTAGATGGCCACTTCGCCTTGGCTGTCCAGACTGCTGACCACAGCGAAGCGTTTGCCATCGTTGAAGAACTTGGCCGCTGAGATGCGGCCCTTCACTGGCTCGTACTTGCGGATCAAGTTCGAGTCGTCGCCGATCTGACGCTTCACTTCGCGGTGCATCTTGTACAAGCGCGGGATGCCATCGGAGCCCGCCACGATCAGCTCGTCGTAAGGCTTCTCCTGAAACCGCCCGCCTTCGTCGTCCGGCACTTTGGTAGTCTTCTTGTCCAACCCCTGGCGGATGTCGATGGCCATTAGACCACCCTTCAGCGCACCGGGCGTAATGCTGGTGACGTTGTCGATGAACCGCTGCGTGCTCACTTCCGTGAGCTTCGTGGTCATGTCGCGGCTCACACTTGTGAGGTGTTGACCATCGCGGCTGAACACGGTGCCCAGCACCCAGTCGGCGTGTGTACCCATCTGTAAGGTCTGCTTGCCGGTTTTGGCGTCGATCGCCCGCAGGGTGTTGTCTGCACAGCCAAAGGCCACTGTGTTGCCATCCGGGCTGAAGCTGACGCCGTAGACGGTGTCGAACGTGACCGGCACCGAGATGCGCAGCTTCCGTTTGGCCACGTCCCACAGTTGAATCTCACCGAAGCGACCGGGATCGCCTGCCGCCACGGCAAGGGTTTTGCCATCCGGGCTGAAGGCCAGCGATTGAATGCGTTCGCTCAGGCCGATGAGTCGGGCGAGGATCTTGCCAGCGTTATCGAACAACAGCACTTCGTGATAACCGCTCACGGCGAGGGTTTCGCCGTCCGGGCTGTAGGCCAAGCTCGTGATGACCGATGGGCTTTGGTACACCGGCGGATTCTCAGCATCAATCACCTTGGCCTTGGCACTCGCCGGGGTGTCGTTGGTCGCCCCTTCTTTAATCCAGGCTTCAATCACGGCGTATTGCTTGGCTTCAAGCGGGGTGCCGTTCTTGGGCATCTCCGATTTGCCGTCTTTAACGCGGATTTCGTCGAGCAGGTAGCTCGCTTCGGGTTTGCCGGGCACCACGCCGGGCTTGTTGCTGTCGCCAGACTTCAACAACCCGTTGAAGTCCGTCATGATGTAACCACCCTGCGACTTGGCCGGTTGGTGGCAGCCTTGGCAGTGCTGTTGCAGGATCGGCCGGACATCCTTGTAGAAGCTGACCTTCGCTTTGGGCGCATCCTTGGCCGGTTCCGCCGAAGCGAACGAGCAACCAATCACGAGAAGAGCCAGAGAGAACCATCGTTGCATGGGAGAGAACCTAACGGCTGAAATCAATGGGCATCAGGCAGACCACTATGGTAGCACACGGGTGGGTAGTCTGGCAATCGCCAAGTGGAGATGGCGGGTGCCGCGAACGAAACGCAGCGACTGAGAGCGCCAACGAGATCGAGTTGGACACGCTCAGCTACGCTGGCGCTTCGCATCGCGGCTAACCGATTGGATGAAGTCCCTCTGTTTGAGTTGACGACGTGTCAAACAATCGACTTAGCCGCGATGCGAAGCGCCAGCGTAGCTGAGCGCGTTTGGAAGATGTAGAAGGCGAACGGCACAACGCAAGTGTGCCGGTAATTTTACAGACCAAGAACACCGGCACACGGACGTCGTGCCGTTCACCAAAAGACCGACTTCCGTCAACATGCGTTTCGATTAAACACTCACATTCTCACGCATGCAGGCTCCATTGAGAATTCTGCGTCGAGCCTGCTTGCGTCAGCAGCAGGAGTTTGAAAGCAACCCTTAGTCAGTTCTCTCACGCACGCTTCGTTCGCGGCTCGCAAGAAAGAAACAATGGCCTCACGGCCATCGCTCACCTAAAGCAAAGTCAACTGCTCCGTTGGATGACGCACCATGCACTTGCTCGGTTTGGAACATCTGACTCGCGAAGAACTCACCGGTGTGCTCGATTCTGCGAAGCAGTTCGTGGGCGTCGGGCGCACCACAGCCAAGCGCACCGACCTCGCGGGTAAGGTCATTGCCAATCTGTTCTTCGAGAACAGCACCCGCACCCGGCTAAGCTTCAGCCTTGCGGCCCGCCGGGTGGGGGCCGAGACCATCGACTTCTCTCCCGGTGGCAGCAGCACGGCCAAGGGCGAATCGTTCATCGACACCGCACGGAACATCGTGGCCATGGGCGTGGATGCCGTGGTCGTTCGGCACAGCAGTAGCGGTGCCCCGCACCTGCTGGCCAAGAACCTGCCCGGTGTATCGGTTGTGAATGCGGGCGACGGTGCCCATGAACACCCCACACAGGGGTTGCTCGACATCTTCACCATCCGTGAACGCCGGGGCACCGTCGCGGGCCTCACTGTGGCCCTTGTGGGCGACATCTTGCACAGCCGCGTAGCCCGCAGCAACATGCACGGGTTGGTGAAGCTCGGCGCTAAGGTGATCGTGTGTGGCCCACCCACACTGGTACCGCCGGAGGTGCAACAGTTCGGCGTGGAAGTGTCGCACAACCTCGATGCGATCTTGCACCGTGTGGATGTGCTCAACCTGTTGCGGGTACAGTTTGAACGGCAGCGCAGTGCGTTCTTCCCCTCGGTAGGTGAGTATGCCCACGTGTTTGGCATGAATGGCACGCGGTTGAAGAAGTGCAAGTCGGACGTGTTGATCCTCGCGCCGGGGCCGATCAACCGGGGTGTGGAGATCACGCCGGACGTGGCCGACGGGGAGAACTCCGCCATTCTGGATCAGGTCAACAACGGCCTAGCGGTGCGCATGGCCGTGCTGAAACGAGCTTGTGGAGTACATTAGGTCACAAGAAGATCACCGCAGAGAAGCAAGAGAGACGAGAGATATGCAAATGGCAAAAAATGATTTCACCGCAGAGTAAGATGAGGAAGATGAGAAAAGCAAAGATGTCGAAGGAATGAAAATATTCACTCTGATCTTGGTTTGCTCTCGTGCCCTCTTCTTTCTCTGCGGTGAAATGTCTTCGGTTTGATTCCACATGACCAAGTGCAGGATGCACCGAATGGCCGACGCTCTACAACCCATTCCTCTTGCACCCGTGCCGAAGAAGCGTGCCCGCTGGGGTCGTCGCCTTGGCTGCTTGTTCCTGATTGTGCTGGTGCTGTTGGGTGTACTGGTGTGGGCAGCGCCCGGCCTGATCGCCAAGTCCGACTATCGCCACCAATTGCTGAAGGATGCCACCAGTGACCTGGATGGCACGATCGAAGTAGGTGGCTTGAGCCTGGCGTGGTTCTCCCCCGTGGGGCTGCATGATGTGGTAGTGAAGGACAAAGCCGGGCAGGTCATCGCCAGCATACCGAACATCACAACCTCGAAGACATTGCTCGACTTCGCGCAGAACCGCAGCGACCTTGGCATGTTGAAGATCGACCAACCCAAGATCAACGTCGTCGTCGCCAACGGCACCACCAACATCGAGACCCTGTTGGCGAAGTATCTGAAACCAAGCGACACACCAAGCACCACCAAGCCCACGCTCGAAGTGCAAATCACCCAAGGCACGGTGAGCATCACCGCGCCAGAATCGAATCAGAGCGGTACGCTCAACGACTTTGCTAGCACCATCAAGCTGACCAAAGATTCCATGACAGGCTCAGTTCAGGCCAAGTCGAACGAGTCGGGCACGCTGGATGCTCAGTTCGACCTGGCAGGCACATCGAAGATCAAAGCCGAGGGGTTTCAACTTGCGGCGATCTCGCCGCTGCTTCCACGACTCGACCCCAAGGCCAGAGTGCGGGGGCTGCTTTCCAGTGACATGGCGTTGTCGTGGAGCGGTACCGAGCAAGCCGAGATCAACGGCACCATCGGTGTCAACGACTTGTCACTCAAAGCCACGGCACTGAAGGACGACACCTTCACGCTCGACCGCATTCAACTGCCCGCCAAGGCGAGCTACAAGGGCGGCGTGGTCACCGTGGAACAATCCGAACTCACGTGCGATGTGGGTAGCGCCAAGTTCCGTGGCACGGTGGACACCAACAACATCTCGGCCATCCTGCAACAGCCGAACCTCGAACTCGATGCCAACGTCGATCTCGCAAAGGTCGCCAAGAAGCTGCCCGGTACGCTGCACCTCAAACCCGGCACGGAAATCACCGGCGGTCAGCTCATCGCCAAGCTCAACAGCCAGGGCACTGCACCGAACATCTCGTGGGATGGCAGCCTTCGCAGTACCTCGCTCACCGGTCAGCGCGATGGCAAGCCATTGGCGTGGGAGCAACCGCTGAACGTCACGTTCAAAGGCAAACTGCGCGACGATGGCTGGCCGAGTTTTGAGAACGTCACGGTGCTCTCCGATGTGATCAAGGCGCAGGCTCGTGGTGAGATCGACAACTTCGTTGTCGTGGCCAACCTCGACTTGGATCGCCTGGCCACTCGGCTGGCTGACTTTGTGGACATGGGCACGTTGAAGATCGGCGGCGAAGGCAAAAACCTGTTGGTGCAACTCGCGCCCGAAGGCCACTCCGACTACCGCATGACGGCCAACGGTACGCTGAAGAATTTCATCCTGAGCGATGGCACCACGACACTCGCCAACGAAAAGCTGCTGACGATCAACGCCGAGGCCAACGGCCGCAAGCACCCGACCGATGGCACTTATAACCTTCGTGCCGCCACCGCCACGGTGAAGGCCGACACTGATGAATTGACGATGACGCTGCTTGAACCGGTGGAGAACCTCGCCAAACCGATGCCAGCGAAGGCGAAGGTGAACCTCCTCGGCGATCTCGCCCGCTGGCGTGGTCGCATGATCCCCGTGGTTGCTCTCCCGAACGACTGGATCATCCGTGGCACCGCTCGCACCGCCACAGCCATCGTCACCATCGGCGACACCATCGTGGCCACCGATGTGCAACTGGTGGTGCAGAACGCGCAGTTTACCGGTGCCGGTATCAACCTGAACGAACCCGATCTCTTCTTGAGCACCGCCGACCCGAAGACCAACCCGAAACTCAAGCCTGATGAGGTGGGCAGCATCACCATACGCAAGACGGGGGCAACAGAGTTTCGGTACATCACCATCCGCAGCGAGACCCTCAGCGGGGCGACCGAACGGTTCGACATCACCGTCGATGCCCAAGGCCGCATGGGCATGAACGGCAGCGCGAATGTGGTCACCCGGTTAGATCGTTTGCAGACAACCTTGCAGCTACCAGCGAAGCCCACCGAAGCGGAGACGTTCCGTGGCATCGCCAACGGTCGAGTGACGCTGAACGCCCCCACCTTCGACAACCTCGGCCTCGTTGCCGATATGTCCATGGAGCATGTTTCCTATGGCCTCGTCGCCAAGCCTCTGCTGTTCGAGTCGTGGATCAAGCTGAAAGCCAATGCGATCTACGATTTGAAGGCCGATGAACTCAACATCAAGAGTGCCGAGTTGAGCCGCGAGGGGTTGACCATCACCACCAAGGGCACGGTGAAGAAGCTTACGTCGGCCGTGGAATTGAACGTCGATGGCGACCTCGGGTACAACTTCGCCAAGCTCGAACCCGAACTCCGCAAGATGCTGGGGGCCAGTGCTACCGCCAAGGGCGAAGGTACGCGCCCGTTCCGTGCTACCGGCACGCTCATTGGTAAAGATGCAGCGCTGGAACTCACTGGCCTGAACGCCGGGGCGGGCGTCAACTGGCAGAGTTTGAAGGCCTATGGCTTCGATGTCGGCGAGGGGGAACTGAAAGCAACGGTGCAGAACGGCATAGCGAAGACGAACCCAATCAATACCAGCTTCGGCGGTGGCAACATCACCCTAGAACCATCGCTGAACCTCAACCCGGGGCGGTACGACCTGAGCTTCCAACCGGGTGCCATCATCAGCAAAGCCAAGCTCACCCCGGCCGTGTGTGCGGAGGCCCTCGGCTATGCTCTCCCCGCTATCGCCAACAGTGCCCAAGCCGATGGCACGTTCTCCTTCGATCTCGGCGACAACTTGATCCCGCTGGCCGATTACACCAAGATGCGCGGCAAAGCCAACCTCACCATCCACGAAGCCAACGTGGCCCCCGGCCCAGTGGTCACGCAACTCGTTGAAGCGCTCGGGATGCAAACTCCGAAGATGCAACTGACCAAAGGCAACGTGGTGCCCATCGAGATCAAGGATGGCCGGGTGTATCACAAAGATTTCTTGTTGAACATCAGCGGCACCAGCGTCACCTCTGCAGGATCGGTGGGGCTGGATGGATCACTGGACGTGACGTTGACCGTACCCGTGGGCGGGTTCATCGCCGAGAAGTTGCTGCCGAACAACCCGTTGATCCAAAAGGCTCTCGTGAAGCAGACGATCTCGGTGCCCGTGGGTGGAACGATGAGCAAGCCGAACCTTAACCGCGACGCGATGAAAGGCCAACTGAGCAAGATCGTCGAGAGGGCCCTCAAGGACGCGGGCCAAGGCGCCGTCGAGGATGTGTTCAAGAAGGGGCTGGAAGGATTCCTGAAACCGAAGAAGTAGGGCGGGGAGTGGGGGTTTGCTTCGTTTTCATCTTGCCCGTGAGAGCATGTTGATTCTTACGAGCCGCGAACGAAG
>JBBRME010000220.1:0-7545 GCA_038230995.1 Gemmatales bacterium | reverse complement strand
GCTTTGCGAGTGCCGCCGGAATGGATCGACTTCGGCGGCACTCGCAAAGCCTCGTACCGCCCTACAATCGGCAGCGGAGGGTGCTGTATGGGGAAGCGGTTGCTGCTGGTGCTCGGGTGGCTGTGGCCGTTCGCGGTTGCCTGCATGGCCGTCGCCGCCATCACTGTCGGGCAGTCGTTGCGTAGCGACAGCGCGATGATGTTGCTGTTCTTGATCGCCCTGCTCGGATCGCTAGCTGTCGTCGTCTCCATCGCCGGTTGGCTGCCCGCGGCTTGGTCCGCAGGACTGCGGGGCGGGCTGGGTGTCTTGCTAGCGGTCCCAGTGCTAACGATCGAACTTTACCTAGCGATGGGCTTGCTCGCTGGAGGGGCCAACGCGGCTGGCCCAGGTTGGATCGAGTAGAAGTCGCCTAAAAATTTAGAGCCAGGGTTGAGTGAGCAAAGCGAACGTAACTGCTGGAAACAGACGACAACTTGAGACCATCAACCATGACCACAAAGCCACCCGACGGACTGAAAGACGGCGACCAGTGCAAAGTGGTCGGCGGAACGCACAAGGGCAAGTCCGGCACAGTGCGTGACATCAACATCAGCAAAACAGGCCACACCACCATCACCGTGGTGCAGCCCAACGGCGAGCGTTTCAAAACCCTGGCAAAGAATGTGGTTGTTGAGAAGGTGACGACGGAACCGGATGGTAGAAGTGAGTAGGTTGGTCTGCTAAGGCATCCCACAACGAACATTTCCGAGGTGGAAAACATGAGTCAGATGCGATACCGATTGATCGACACGGCCGGTGGTGAAATCGGCATCATTGATGACAAACGCGAACTGATCGTGGAGGGTGACCTGGTACTTTTGCCGGATGGCTTGTCTGGCACGGTGGTCGAGGTGTATGACGACGAGGACGGTAAGGAAGGTGACGTTCAGGCAACATTGGTTGTCGAAGAATAGGCAGCAGTCATCATGCATGAGGAAGTTTTGAAGTGACGACAATGCGGCGGATCGTGGTTGATGGTGTACCGTTTCGCTGGCGGTTCAACGATGTGTTGGCGTGATCTCCGGTGAGCGGAGTTGCCCTCAACTTTATGTCGACTGGGGCTGGCGCGACTTGCTGGAGCCTGACGGGCATGGTGCCGAGCCGCACATTGTCACTCCCAAGTTTGTGGCCGCTGCCGTGCAATTCGCAATGTCATTGGGTTGGCCGACAACCAGTGGTGGCCAGCCGCTGCGGCTGGGTTGTGAGGATGGTTCATTCACGACCGGTGCGCACAATGGCGGGTAGTCGTTACATCAGGCAATCTGGTGCAGTGATGTTGACGAAGCCCAACTCGTCTACGCACCGTTCAACAAAGTATAATTCCGACAAGAAGCATCGTTAGAACGATGTAGCCGATTTTAGCGAAGTATCTGCGTAAGCCATTCCAGATCATGAACTTGGGTGCAAAGCCGATTTGAGATTGTAACGTTAATTCTTCTCATTGATCATCGCCAGGGGTGGGGGTGTACACATCCGTGAGAAACATCAACTCCTGACAGAATGACGTTTTGCTAGGTCGGTTGTGGCCCATCCCCCACCGTTTCCGGTTTCAAGCTGTAGAACAACTCATCACGCGGAGGTTCGGCCATGAAGGCGCGGGTGTTTCTGCCGGCGGTGTCGTCCGCTGTGCTGCTGTGGTGTGCGTTCTTTCCACTGAACCTCGGGCCGTTGGCGTTCGTGGCGCTGGTGCCGTTCCTCAGTCTCATTCGGGCCGAAGGTATCGGCCGATGGCGACGGTACACCGCCGCGTGGGTGGGCGGACTGGCTTTCGGCGGGTTGTGCTTCAACTGGGTTCGCCATGCCCACCCGATGATGATGCTGTGTGCTTGGCCAGGGCTCACGCTATTCCAGTCGTTCTTCTGGCCGATCGCGTTGTTCTTGCTGCGTCGATTAGATCGCTTGGGTCAGCCTCCGTTCGCACTCACCGTGCCAGTGGTATGGGTGGGGTTGGAATACTTTCGGGCGCATTTCCCCACCGGGTTCGAGTTCCTGCGCGTGCTCGGGTTGCATCAGTATGTGGGCGTGGCCTGGTACTACTTGGGCCACACGCAGCATGCCAACCTGCCGCTGTTGCAAGCAGCGGACTTGGGCGGAGCGTACCTACTGAGTGCGGCGGTGGGGTCGATCAACGGTGCGGCGTACGGGTGGTTCTATCGCATCAGATCGTTCCGTTGGTTCATCAACGTGCCACGGGTCTGGCAGTTGCCGGTGTTCCACAAGGAGATGCTGCACACGGCATGGGCCGTTTGCTTCACTGGGCTCCTGATGGGCTACGGTGGCTACCAGATGATCCACAAGCCGTTCGAGTTGGGGCCGAGTGTGGCGATCATCCAGGAGAGCGTGCCGCAGAACGAGAAAATGGGCGACGAGACGAACCTCTTCAACATCCACAACAAACTCTGCGAACAGGCCGTGGTGCTGGAACCCCGGCCGGATTTGGTGATCTGGCCGGAGACGTGTTATCCGTTCACGGATGTCACGATCCGCAACGGGACGGACCTGAACGAGATCGACGACGAAGCCCGCTATTTCTACCTCCTGCAAGAGGGTCGGCTAAGGCCATTCTTGAAAGACAACAAAGCGAAGGGGCGCGTAGATCCACTGATTGACGTGGGCCGCAGTGCCTTTGCCGCACGGTACTGGCGCACCAACGTGTTACTCGGGTTGCCAGCGATGGAGTGCGACGGGCCAACGGTCAAACGGTTCAACTCGGCCCGCCTCATCTACCCCGATGGCGGTGTCGGCCCACGGTACGACAAACGGCACCTCGTGCCGTTCGGCGAGTATGTACCGTGGCGACAAACCCTGCCGTTCATGAAGAACTTCACCCCGTATGGCGACCGCGACTACAGTTGCACACCAGGGAAGGACTTCACGAGATTTGAAATCAATTCACTGAAGAGTAAACGCTTTCGCAGTGGCAAAGAGATCGCCGACGACAAACCGGAGAGCGTCGAGAAGCCGGTAAAGTACAGCTTCGGCGTGTTGATTTGTTACGAAGATTCGGATCCGTGCTTCGCCCGACAGTACAACCCAAGCGCGGGGCGTGGGCCGGGTGTGGACTTCCTGGTGAACATCACCAACGACGGTTGGTTCCAAGGTTCCGAGGAACACGAGCAACACTTGGCGATCAGCCGGTTCCGTGCAGTGGAAGCCCGGCGAAGTCTGCTGCGTGCGGCGAACATGGGCATCTCGGCGGCGATTGACCCCGATGGACGAGTGATTCAATTGCCAAGGTTGCTGGAAGAAGGTTGGGCGGCCAGCAAGAGTGTATCGGGCACGTTGAATGTGGACGTGCCACTCGACACCCGCGGCAGTTTGTACGCAGCAGTTGGCGACTGGGTGCCGCTGTTGTGCTGGCTGGGCATCGCCTGTGGATTGCTGGGTCGACGCTTGAATCGTTGGTTCGGGAAGAAAATCTAGCTGAGCTGACCCACGCTGTGCCGTCTCGCCGATTCTGCAAATGCGCCTTATTCTAACTCATCGGTCTGTCGCGCTGTCGTGCGGTGGGCCACCCCTACCAGAGGTGAACAGCGATGGCGGTTAAGATCGGGATCAACGGCTTCGGTCGAATCGGTCGGTTGGTGTTCCGTGCCCTGTGCGAGCAAGGGCTGCTGGGCAAACAGTTCGACGTGGTCGCCGTCAACGATCTCGTGTCTGCCGACAACCTCGCTTACCTCCTGAAGTACGACACCACACAAGGTCGCTTCAACAAAACCGTGACCACCAAGAAGAGCAAGCCGGATCTGGCGGAAGACGACATCCTGGTCGTCGATGGTCACGAGATCAAGTGCCTGGCCCTGCGGGCCGAGCCGAAGGATCTGCCTTGGGGCGAACTCGGCGTTGAATACGTGATCGAATCGACCGGCTTGTGGACCGATGCCGCCAAGGCCAAGGGACACATCACCGCTGGTGCCAAGAAAGTGGTCATCAGCGCACCGGGCAAGGATGAAGACATCACCGTGGTGATGGGCGTAAACAACGACAAATACGACCCAGCCAAGCACAACATCATCAGCAACGCAAGCTGCACTACCAACTGCCTGGCACCGGTCGTCCACGTGCTGTTGAAGGAAGGCTTCGGCGTTGCCGAAGGCCTGATGACCACGATCCATGCCTACACCGCCACACAGAAGACCGTAGACGGCCCCGGCGGCAAGAAGGACTGGAAGGGCGGCCGCGCTGCGGCAGCGAACATCATCCCGAGCAGTACCGGTGCTGCCAAGGCCGTCGGCCTGGTGATCCCTGAAGTGAAGGGTAAGCTGACGGGGATGAGCTTCCGCGTGCCAGTGGCCACCGTCAGCGTGGTGGACCTGACCGTGAAGACGGAGAAGGCCACGAGCTACAAGGAGATTTGCGCTGCGATGAAGAAAGCCAGCGAGACGTACCTCAAGGGTATTCTCGCATACACCGAAGACGACGTCGTGAGCAGCGACTTCGTGCACGACAATCACAGCAGCATCTTCGACGGCGGCAGCGGCATTGAACTCAACGCCAACTTCTTCAAGCTGGTGAACTGGTACGACAACGAATGGGGCTACAGCAACCGCTGCGTGGACCTGTTGAAGTTCATGGTGAGCAAGGGGTAAGATGATTTTGGCGAGCATGGTTTTCACACCTCGCCCCGTTTACGGGGAGAGGTCGATTCGAGCGAAGCGACGAATCGGGTGAGGGGTCTTGTTGAACGAAGCAATCACCCTCACCCGGCCTATCGGCCACCCTCTCCCCGGCGACCGGGGCGAGGGAATTTTGGAGACGATCATGTCCGCAACCGTTCAGCAACCTCGTGAAGCCTATCTCGATCTGCCCAACGACGGTCGACGCCGGTGGATCGTGAACGGACAGATCAAGGATTGGGGTTACGAAGACCCGGAATCGGAGAAAGTCGGAATGACTGTTCGAAATCAGATGCACTCGTTCATGATGGCCGACCTCACAACAGAGCTGAACGTCTGGCTTCGCACTCAGCCGCAACCGCGCGGGCGCATCACCTGTGGCGAAGCAGGCATTCGCTTGCCGGGGATGGACACGACGCTCGGCGTGGATGTGGCCTACATTCCGCACGAGGTGATCGCCGCACAGGATGGCAGCAGCACCGTCACGGTGGGTGTGCCCCAACTGATCGTCGAGATACTTTCGCCCTCGGATACCCTCGAACTGACCGACGAAATGGTCGAGCTTTACCTGAAGGCCGGGGTGCCACGGGTGTGGATCATCAGTCCGCGTCGGCGTGAACTCACGGTGTACCGGCCCGACGGCCCCGCGAAATTCTACCTCCCCGGCGACACCCTCACCGACGACCTCTTCCTTGGCCTGAGCCTGCCGCTGTCACGGTTGTTCGTGTAACTGAATCCACTCATTCCGGTGGTGGGCCACCACGGTGGAAGTGCAGGTATGAGTCGTCGACACGTGATTTATCGAGGGTCGGATCCGCGCTCCAGTCCTCCTCTTTGTTCGGGCCGAAACAGTGCAGAATGTAGCCTGTTTCAGTACGGGTGTACTTCAAAGGCTTGAGACTGTACCCATCCAAGGCTTCGGTAGGTCGTTTCAGCTCCGCGAGGCTTTCGGGGTAGCGTTGATGCACGCGGTGGTAGGCTTCAAGGTCGAAGGCGAGGTCAAGAAACACGACATCCTGTTCTGTGCGATACTGAGTGACAACCATCTTGTGCATGATCTGTTTCAGATTCTGGAAAAGACAGGCTGAAACTTCATCCTCCAAACTCTCGAAGGACGTTGGTAGTAACTCTTTTGAATAATCGGCGAGGAGTTGGCGTGCTGAATTCCGCTGAGGACGAGGCAATGCCGGGGTTGTAGCTTCATCCACCAACAGGTTCAACCTGTCGAACTCCGAGTTGATCTTATTGGTAATGATGTTCCAGTCTGACCTGCTACCTTTGTCTCGAAGACGCTTGGATGCTGCTTCACCCAGCCAAAATTGAATGCCTTTATTGCTCGTCTCGTCACCTTTCGAAACAAAGTCTCGCATTGCGAATGCGCTGTCCAAATATGCAAATCTCTCCGTGTTATTCAACAACCGATGCCAGGCGAAGACGACTTTGCTACCCAGAAGTTCCGCCTTCCATTTTGTGAACATGTCCTGACTAGGCAGTGCATACTGCAGGATGGCCGAAGTCGAGTGGATGGCGATAGTGTGGAATGCCACTCCGACCAGCATCTCAATCATCGTGCCAGGTTGCTCGATCAGCTGTCGACTCATCCGGTGGATGGTCAACACATCTGCGAAGGCTTGTTCCGTACGGCCTTCGCCCAGATGCCACATGACCCTGATGCTCAGCAAGTTGACAGCACCACGAGTCGCTGCCACTTGTGGCATCAAGGCACCAAACAAATCGCCTTTGTCACCAGAGCGTTTGCGCACGATCACCGGGTTGAAATAATTTGTGCGTCGGCTGGCGTCCTCGATGAGTTTCAGTGGGGCTTCGTTTGCGTGCAACCACCTTGCAAAATGCGGGCTGTCGGCCGTCTTCCAAGGGCGTTGGCGGAGTTGATCTTCTTCTTTGGAAATTGCATCCTTCCGTTGGCTTTGGACATCCTCGTCATCCGAAGCGGTTTCTTGCTGGAAGTAATTGTAGGTGTTGTGAAACAGGTATACGCCGTCCTCCGGTGGCTCTGGCACACCCAGCGCCGCCCACCAGTCAGCGTGAATTCCATCACGATCGGGCTTGGGGCCGATGGCCTGCATGTACAGAACCATGGCGTTGGTCTGCGGGGTAATGCCTTCTTTCAGAATGCCGTTCAAGGCGGTTTCGTAATCAACTCGTCCTCGTTCATCCAGTGGTGTTGTCACCACTGTGGTGTCTTCGGCCACACGCAACGGCGGGGGCTGACGCTGGAGCCAAAACACGATGCCTACGATCAATACCACGACCAAGCTGACGGTGAGGGCGATCAGCGGAAAGGAAAGCCGACGGGGCGAAGGAGTGGTCATGAAGCGTTGTACCCAACAATAAAGATGACAGTTGTACCCGCTCCACGCACATGCAGGCAACTCTTGTCGTCCCGCAAATACAATACCCCCTCCTTCCTTCACTCTGAGCAATCATGGCCAAGAAGACGATTTCCGACCTCGGCGACCTCACCGGCAAGAAAGTCCTCATCCGCGTGGACTTCAACGTTCCGCTCGACAAGATCAGCGGCGAGATCAAGAACGACCGCCGCATTCGTGGGGCCATCCCCACGCTCAAGGCCCTGCTGAAGGCCGGGGCCAGCATTATCGCCATGAGCCACCTCGGCCGACCAAGCGGCGATGCCGCCAAGGACAAGTTCCTGACCATGGACAAAGTGGTCGAGCGCCTGGCCGACCTGCTCGGGGTGCCCGTCACCAAAGCCGGTAGCACCGTGGTAGGGCCGGAAGTGACCGCGGCCGTGGCCGCGATGAAGCCGGGCAGCGTGGTCATGTTGGAGAACGTGCGGTTCGATCCGCGTGAGCAGAAGAACGATGCCGAGTTTGCCAAGGCCATTGCAGCGCTGGGCGATGCCTACGTG
>JBBRME010000219.1:0-7601 GCA_038230995.1 Gemmatales bacterium | reverse complement strand
TCTAGCGCCTCATCAGCACTTCGTCGAGGTTCAACAAAACATTGCACACGGTTGTCCACGCAGCGAGGTCAACCGCCTTGGCCTCTTTCGGCAGCGGGCCGATCGGGTCGATGGCCAGGCTCTCGGCCTGTTTCGGGTCCTTCTCGAACGTCGCTTTGCTTTCGTTCCACAATTTCTTGAGTCGATCCAGTTCCGCGCCAGTTGGTGACCGGGCCACACAACTGCGGAAGGCAAACGTGAGTTGTTCGTCGAGCGTCTTGCCAGAAGTCGATGCCAGGCGACCCAGGGCTTGGGCGGCCTCCACGTACACCGGGTCGTTCAACGTGACGAGGGCTTGCAACGGGGTGTTGGTACGAATGCGGCGAAGCGTGCAGGCTTCGCGGCTCGGGGCATCAAACGTCACCATGGAAGGGTAGGGGCTGGTGCGACGCCACTCGGTGTAGATGCCACGGCGAAGCCGATCTTCCCCAGCACTCGGGCTCCAGTCGAGTCCGCCGCCGAAGGCCGCGCTCAATCCCGCGCTCGGTCGAAGCGGTCGGACTGAGGGGCCATACATTTTGGAACTGAGCAGCCCGCCAACCGCGAGGGCTTGATCGCGTATCATCTCAGCGGAGAGCCGGAACCGCGGCCCCCGGCCGTAATAGCGATTGTCCGGGTCTTTTTCTTGTTGATCAGGATTCACTTTCGATGTTTGGCGATACGCGTTCGACATCACCATCGACTTCAAAATGTGTTTGATGTCCCAGCCGTTTTCGGCGAACTCGACCGCGAGCCAATCGAGAAGTTCCGGGTGCGTCGGCGGATCGCCTTGAGTCCCGAATTCTTCCGTGGTGCGGACCAAACCGCTGCCGAAGATTTGCTCCCAAAAGCGGTTGACCGTGACCCGCGCCGTCAGTGGATTGTCCTTCGAAACCAGCCATTTAGCCATGCCTAGGCGGTTCTGCGGTTCGCCCTTCGGGAACGGGTGCAAAGCGCTCGGTGTTCCTTCGGTGACGGTTTCGCCGAGATCTTGGAAGTTGCCCCGGGCTTGAATTTTCGTGATCCGCCGCTGCTTCTCTGCCAGTTCTTTCAGCACGGGTACGGTGCCGGCCGGTTTGAGGTCGGCGAGCATTTTCGTCACCGTCGCAGAACGTTCGCGATCGGCTTTAGTTTCTGGGGCCACGCCGACGAAATGCTCGATCAACTTCGCCTTTTGTTCCGGTGTTCGCTTCTCGGCTGGCGTGTCTAACACTGCCAGCACGTCGAGAGGGGTGCGGGCCACACTCGCGGCCCCGGAGTCGGCCGAGTACCCCAACCGGAACGAGCCGAGGACGTGATCCTTCACCGTGGTCGTCTGCTCAATTGTTACCAGCAGCCGCGATCCCTTCAGTACCGCAACCGGTGCATCCGGGAGTAGCGTGAGCGTATGCGGCGATTCGATGGCACCACCAACCGACCACCCCTTCTGCTTCGATGGCAGATTCGTCAGCACTAGCGCGGCTTCATGACCCGGTTGCGAGAAGTCGGCCACCGCTTGTGTGAATTTGATCGTCCGCCCGCCGTTGAGCTTGAACTCCTGGCTCGGATTGGGTGCCGTGGAAACGGTCTCTTCCCAGACCGACTTCCGCTTGTCGTCGAGCAAGAGAACCTTGAAATTCGCGAGGTTCACCCCGGCCCCGCCGTCGGTGCGATTCCAGATGACCACGCGGTCGATCTCCTTCGCTGCGCCCAGATCGATTTCCCACCACGGGTTGTCTTCGGTATTGGTGTGACTCACCGAATTGCCACCGAAATAGTCGCCGTTAGTGATGCCGTCATTCGCTCGTTTTGCTACCCCACCGAACGCATCGCTGCTCTGGGTCGCGGTTCCTTTGCGGGCGACGTTTTCCTTCCCGCTGAACGCCTCGACCTCGGCCAGCATCAAGTGTCGTTGTTTGCCAGGCAGTTCGACGCGAACATACCGCCCGGTGCGGGGCATTGCCGTCGAAGTATGGAGTACCGCCGAGATTTTGTTGAGGATGAAGTTACCCCCGCCGTGCCCGGCCCCCTTGCCCGGCAGCGCCGCATTCGGGATGGTTTCCAGCCGAAGCGCCGCTAGGGTTTTCCCGGTTACTGGTAGTTCGACCGTGATCGTATCTTCGGCCACCGCCTTTGTTAACAGCACCTCGCCGTCCTCGGCAATCGTGGCGGTGCGTTCCTTCCGCGAGATTACCGTTGGCTTTGGCGTCTGCCATTGCAGCTTACGGGGGAACGACGCCGCCCACGCCGGCAACTTCGCCAAGACCTCTGCAGTCGGCTGTTTAAGTTTCGCCATCAGCGTCGTCCGTTCCGTCTCCCACGCCGTTTTCTGCTTCCGCTGCTCGTCGCTGAACAAGGAAAGAAGCGGTGTCTCGTCCTGTCGGTCGGCGTCTTCGGTGCTGTTCAAGTAGGCGTAGAACCGGAAGTATTCCGTCTGCGTGATCGGGTCGTACTTGTGCGTGTGGCATTGGCAGCAGGCCAAACTCGTTCCCATCCAGACGGCCATCGTCGTGTTGGCCCGGTCCACGACGGCGGCGTTGCGGAACTCTTCGTCGCTGGTGCCGCCTTCGCTGTTCGTCATGGTGTTGCGGTGGAACGCCGTGGCGGTTCGGGTTTCATCTGTCGCATCGGGCAAGAGATCCCCGGCGATTTGTTCCAGTGTGAATCGGTCGAACTTCTTGTTCGAATTGAAAGCCTTGATGACCCAATCGCGGTAGGGCCAGATGGTACGCGGTCCATCGTCGGCGTAGCCCGCGCTATCGGCGTACCGGGCGAGATCGAGCCACAGCCGCGCCCAATGTTCCCCGTAAGCGGGCTTGGCGAGCATCCGATCGACCATCGCTTCGTAGGCTTTCGGCGACTTGTCGTTCACGAATTCTTCGACTTCCTTCCAACTCGGCGGCAATCCGGTGAGATCGAGAGCGACTCGGCGAATGAGCGTAGACCGATCCGCTTCCGGGCTCGGTTGCAAGCCTTTCTCGCCGAGTTTGACGCGGAGGAATGCGTCGATGGCCGGCAGCTTTTCATCGGGGGATTTAGGTCGAACCGGCGGGACGTAGCTCCAATGTGTGGCATACTTAGCCCCTTGGGCGATCCAAGCCTTGAGAGTTTCGACGTCCTGCTGGCCGAGTTTCTTCTTGCCGGACTTCGGCGTCGGCATCATCTCGTTTTCATCCGCTGAGATGATACGCGTGATTAGTTCACTCTCGCCCGGCTTGCCTGGTTTGATGGCTACAGCCGTAGCTCCGGCAAATGTATCCAGACGCAGCTTGCCTTTGCGTTCCTTTTCGTCGGGCCCGTGGCAGGCGTAGCACTTGTTCGACAGGATGGGCCGCACATCGCGGTTGAAGTCGATCTTCGGTTCACCAGCAAAAAGTGTGAGCGGAGACGCCAGCAAAAGCGAAAGCAGTAGCACGAGTCGAGAGAGAGTCATCATCGGGGGAGGCACTCCGCATCCCCCGATTGGTCACGCAAAGGTGAACTACTTCGAGGGGGTGTTGAATTGGAGCTTAGGCATGTCGCTGAACAACGCCGGTGCCTTCTTCGCCTGGATTGACTTAATCCGGGCATCAAAGAACACTTTGGTATTGTTGATATCCAAGTTACCAGCTTTGGTCATTGGAGTGAAGCAGTCCTTGGTGATTTGTTGAATGGCTGAGATGAGCACATCCTTATCCTCCTTAGTTAGCTTGCAACGGAAGTTCTTGACATCCTTCTCGAAGTTTGCGGCTGCGGCTTCAAGCCGGCTACCGTAAATCTTCCATGGAAGGGTGCCAACGCTGGACTCAAGGTTTTTCTGTTCCGCAATCCTTGGGCTGACAAAGTCCATAGTGGCAGAGGCAATGGCCGCGCCCAGCATGTCTGAGTCGACGGTCTCACCAGGCATGATGTTCAAAACACCGAGCAACGCCTCGCCGATTTCCTTCGTACTTGGTGCAGCAATCAATGCGGTATCTTTGACACAGATGCGGCAGAGGGTGAAAAGCGGACGAATTTCGCGTTCTTTGCCACCATTCATCATGGCATCGATTTTGATGATGTCTGTCTTGATCTTGGCCAGAGCCCGGACTGCGTTTAAGCGGAACATTTGCACCGAAGCCACTTGATCAGCCGTCAGAGTCGTCGCGTCCTTGGGCTGGGTAGACAGTGTGGCGGTACCATCGCCTTGCGAATAAGTCTTGGTGATGATGCTGGCAGGTGGATTGTTTACGAATTCATCAACAAGTGCGGCCATGTCAAAGTAAGTCTTCTTCTGCACCCAATTCTTTTCGCGCAGTCCACGAGCTTCGTCGTAAGTTGCGAGACATGCTTCGGCGGAACGCAAACCATAGTAAAGCACTTCCAGGGGTGCCTTGGGGTCGTCCTTCAACTTGAGAAGTTCAACGGTCTTTGTCCACGCAGCAGGTGCCCCAGTCTCTGCGACGACTGCCAGCGCTCGGATTGCATTAACACGCACCACTTGCGGTGGGTCTTTGGCAAGAATGTCGTCAATCGCTTTAACCAGTGCAACGCCGAATTCACGGGCAAAGGCCACTTGCGTTGGTACGGCCGTGGAGCCTAGTGGAACGTAGAAGAGCTGATCGCGAAGTCTGTTAAATACCTTAGTGACAGTTGGTGATTCAAATGACTTGATCACAAGCTCGGAGTTATCGCTTGGGCTAGGAATCGCAAGATAGGTCTCAGCTTGCGTCAGTGGATAGATCAGCAACTTGGCCTTGTCTTCCAAAACTTGCAAATCGGACTTGTTCGGCGGGTCAAGGTTGACGTTCCCTGCTCGCATCGAGTTGATCTGTTCCGATACGCCGGCCTTCTCACTGGTTGCAGACTTAAAGTCCTTGAACATATCGAACTTGTCGGCCCCAACTGCAGACTTTGGCTTGGGTTGGGCAAGCACCAGCATGGGCAAAGAGACAACAAAAACGACGGCCAAGCTGTTCCAAGGTCGCATCAGACACCCGGGGTTCGCAGAAGAGCATCAGATAAGACTTCAACGGGCCACGCGGCCCAGTGTTAGTTTGAGGTTACCACAGCGAGCAAACAGCTGCAAGAAGCAGGCTGGTTTGATAATCGCTTCGGAGCAGGAAAATGTCCGGTTGGGGAGTCTGGCTAAGTGCAACCGATACTACTTGTTGTCGAATTCTTGGCTCAAAGCTGATCTCAAGGCCTCAGGGATGCGATCTGCTACTGGCAAACCGAGACTCTGGGCACGCAAAAGTGAGACATCTGCTGAGAGCAGCAATTGCTTGCGGAAGTAACCGTACCACATGGCCCCGGTGTGCATCCCGTTGGCTTCATCGCAAACGTATGCTTTACCGCGATCCGCTTTTGCAAGTGCCTTGGTGAAGCTTGAATAGGTTAAGAAAAGTTCACCTGTTGAGAATGGGACTGCCACGAGAGTCAGCCCGCGTTGCTCGCACAATTGTAAAGCTGGAGCCGTGTCGGCCTTCGGCTGATGAAAAAAGATCACCGTGCTGAAACCAGCCTTCTTCAGGCTGTCCAATCCCTCCAGCGTTGGGCGATCACCAGTAAAAACATCGACAACGCCACGAACAGACGCGAGTCGACTTAACCCAGGCTTTGATGTATCTAAGGCGACCCGATCCTCAATAATTGTCGGGCGGTTGGATGATCGCTGAATGAAATCGTTGGTGATTGTCGGCAGCGGCGACGTGCTTTCCTCGACCTGCGGATGACCGGATTTCGGTGCTACCGGTTCTAAAAGTACACCGCGATCTGGCGTGGCACGGTCGCTACTCAACTTCTTTGCTTCCGGTTGAGGGGTTCCATCAGGCGTTATCCAGAACTTTTTCGATTCCTTTGGCTCTGTCGTCGCTGGAGTTGGCAAATCAGTTGTTGACGAATCAATGTTCAGTAATGGATCGTTAAGGTACGGTTCGTTCCAACCAAGTTTCGGTGTGGGGCGGGTGGGACTGTAAGTCTCTGTTCTGTTGAGTTCGCGATCTGGAATGAACGGGCGTGGAGTCGTAGGCACATTCGTGGACGGAATCGTCTCAGAGTCGCGTGGTCGAATAACACCACGTGAATCAAAACCGCGATCATCAGTTGAACGATCCTTGCGATCCGGTGTACTCGATGAACAGGGCCGACGATAGCGTTGGCATCCGGCCAGCAGCATCAGCCAAGCAAGTGTCATGATCGTGCATCGATGAAGGGCTGTGCGCACGGTTCGCCCTCGATTTCTTGTAAAAAGTACCATCTAAGCTTGATGCTACTTCACGACTTTCATTTCTGCAGCAAAAGATACGACACCAGCACAAAATGCTAGGCATTTGTTACTTGATACGCCGATTGTGCCGAGTGTTCGTGGCCACCGCAGATTCGATATAGTCTGCCATCTTTGGCCAATCGGCAATTCTGATTCAATCAAGCGAATTGACATAGCCGATGTATGAATAGATCGCGTTTCGCGTGTTGGTGGGAGGCCCTATAATGGCCCGCTGGTTATTTCTGATGTGTATTGGTGTGCTGGCAACTGCTGGTTTGGCAACTGCACAACCAGCTAACACCGACAAAAGCTTCCAGCCGACACGTCAACCGGCGAATGCCGACACGGCCGATGTGGTTGTCATGCGGACAGCTGGGCAAAAAGAACGCAACCTTCGCATGGTGAAACCCGGCCCTGTGGAAGCCGACGATCTTGTAGAAGTGAAAGACATCTCAAGCGGAACCGTGTTTAGCATCCCGGGTGCTGTGTTCTTACGATTGCCGAAGTTGAAGAGTGAAAGCACCCCAGAAGTGCCAATTCCAACGACAAAATCTACTGATGAACCAAGCAGCCTGCCTGTAAAGATCATCGAGCCAGTGCACACACACGGACAGCCACAAACGGTGCCTCAACCGGAGCGGTTGTCTGTGGCTCGAGTTACAACGCCGGCACCGATACAACGTGCACCCGCTACGACGCCAACGCTCAGTGCTGAGAGTTGGCGTGCTGCACCGGTTCCGACTTACATCAACGAAGACCGTTGGAAGACGGCGTCCACAGCGTTCCAACCTCAAGCCCGCGTGACTGTGTTGCCACCTGTCGGAACACCCTTCGAATTGACGCCGCAAGACACGACTGTGCCTGCTACGACCATTCGTGGGCAAGCCCCCAGCGATGATCGCGGCTATGTTCGCATCACGCCACAAGTTATTGAAGAACGGCAACCGGCCGTTGAGCTGGAGATGGTAGCGTACAGCGGGGAGCGGAGACGCTCTATTCAGGAAATGCTGCAAGCTGAGACGAAGGACTATATCTACGAATTAGCCACGGCCATCCGACCAAGCCAAAGAGAGTATGCTGCTAGCGGGTTGGCAGCCTGCAGGTTTGCCTCTCGCCCGGAAGTGAAAAGCGTATTAGCAAAAGTGGCGATCTCCGATCCCGCACCCAGCGTGCGTGCCCATTGCGTGTTGTTGCTGAGTCGTTTGGGCTATCACGATGCCGAATACATTGACTACCTCAAGACCTGCGAGAAGAGCGATCACCCCATGCTCCGTGTGGCGGCGAACTTTGCGTTGAGCGTACTATCGCCGTGGAAGTGATTCTTTGGGAGGGCGAGGCTCCTGCCGAGCCGATCAAGCATCTGGCGGCTCAGCAGGAG
>JBBRME010000218.1:0-7631 GCA_038230995.1 Gemmatales bacterium | reverse complement strand
GATTGCTACAGAGCTAGAGCATCGCGGGAACCGCTCTCGTGAATCACTGTACGAAAAGAAAATCATCAAATCATTCAGTTTTAACCTCATACAAAGTATGACCTGAGCACGGTCTGTTACAATTCTGAACTCTGCTAGTATGTGCTCATGTTGTCCGTAAAACGTTATAGATCATGAGTTAAGGTCGAGTGCCAACGCAGCATTCCAACATTCATTCTTATCATTGGGTATCGCCGGGGGTGGGGGTGTGCATCTCCGTGAGAAACATTAACTCCTGATAGAATGACGTTTTGGAATGTCGGTTGTTCAGAATTCCTAACTAGCACAGCGTAAGTTTCACACAGTTAAGCTGGAGCGGTTGGCCTGATTGCGCCGATAAAAACGATGACTGTTAAATGCCCAGGATGGGAGCCGATTGCTATGGCGAAGCCGATCATTCAACCTCGTGTTTTGGAACTCGAAGACCGCACGACCCCTGCCGGGAATATCACGGTGTTTTTAGGCGGTGGCGTGTTGAACATCCTTGGCGATGACTTAGGTAATTTGATCAAGATTGATCGGCTTGGTCGGCAAAGTGTCATGATCCGGCCGTTGGATTCGAGCACGACCATCAATGGTCAAAGCACTCCTCAATGGTTCGGCGACATCGCCAATGGTTTCGACATCAAGATGGGCGGTGGCGACGACGCGGTGGAGATGAACAAGATCGATGCCCGCTGGCTCGATGTGGATATGGGTGCGGGGGACGATACTCTTGACGTCATAAGTTCGAGAGTCAACCGGCGATCAACGATCCTCGGCGGCGACGGTGACGACGACTTGCGTTTCTTCAATACCACCTTCAAACGCCGCACCACGATTGATGCCGGTGCTGGGGACGACCGGGTCTCGATGGAGAAAAATCAGGTCGAGAAGAACGCTTTTGTAGCGGGTGGAGCGGGCACGAACAGCATCGTGCTGTTTCAGACGAGTTTCCCAGGCGGAACACCGATCTCCAACTTCGGCACAACCAGCACAACGCTTGGCCCTCGTGCGGTCACCGACGAAGGAACCGTGCAACAGAATCAGTCGGTCACGATCGACGTGGCCGCGAACGATGTGGCCAATGGTGGCACGCTAAGCCTGAGTAGTGTGACGATCACATCGAATCCGGCAAACGGCACATTGCAGAACAACGGTAACGGCACGATCACGTACACAAGTAACGGAGCCGCTGGTGGCGACACGTTCACGTACACGATCGCCAACGCACGAGGCACGATATCGAACAGGGCGATTGTTTCAGTCAATGTCACGCCGGATGCCGCTGTCGGAGATAACCCCACAGTGGCGCTAACCAGCAGCGAAAGTAGTCCTACTCTTTCAACAAACATCCCGGTGACGGCAGTGTTCAGTGAAGCCATCACTGGCTTTACGCTGTCAGACATCGTGGTGACCAACGGCACCATCAGCAACTTTTCAACAGTCAACAATCGAACCTTTACGTTTGTCGTTACGCCTTCTGCCGATGGCGACGTGACAGTCACGATCCCAGCGGCGTCCGTGACAGATACAGTTGGGAATCCTAATCTCGTCGGGAACTTCAGCATCAATTCATTGCGCACTGATGCAGGCATGACCAACGTTGTGCCAAGCGACACTGATCCAAACTTTGTGGTTGGCAGCAACGGCCTCGGTATTTGGGATGTGACCACAGGCACTGGTGCTACCGTGGCAACTGGTGCTTCGGTTAGAATCTTCTACACCGGCTGGCTGACCAACGGTACGGTGTTTGACTCTTCGCGCACGGCGGGATCGCCTGCCAACTTCGCACTCACCAGTTTGATTCAGGGCTTCCAACTCGGCGTACCCGGGATGCGAGTCGGTGGTATCCGCCGGTTGTTGATTCCCTCGAACCTTGGCTATGGAGCAGCAGGTTCAGGTAGCATTCCACCGAATTCCACGCTGATCTTCGAGATCAAGCTGGTGGGTATCAGCTAACACGAACGTTCCCGAAAGCGGGAATGGCCCGCTACGCTTGTGCCCTGATGGCCTAAGATTTCCCGTAGACAGACAGTTCACGGGAAGCAGGTGCCATGTGGCGGAACGGATGAACGACTACCTGAGTCAGTTTTCGGCTGCCCGGTTGCAATTGCTGGAGCAGCTCGGCAAGGTGGTCATCGGTCAAGCCGATGTGATTGAGCAAATTCTGGCGGCGGTTTTTACTCGCGGGCATTGCCTACTCGTTGGTGTGCCGGGCTTGGCCAAGACGTTGATGGTGTCGAGTATCGCGCAGATTCTTGATGTGGGCTTTAAGCGAATTCAGTTTACGCCAGACCTCATGCCCTCGGACATCACCGGCACCACGGTGCTGGATGAAAACGAACAGGGCAAGCGCGAGTTCCGCTTTGTGCGAGGGCCGATCTTCAGCAACATCGTGCTGGCCGACGAAATCAACCGTACCCCACCGAAGACGCAGGCGGCCCTGCTCGAAGCCATGCAGGAGCGACAGGTTACAGTCGGTCAAGAGTCGATGAAGTTACCAGAGCCGTTCTTCGTTATTGCCACGCAGAATCCCATTGAGCAGGAAGGCACGTACACCCTGCCGGAAGCCCAACTCGACCGCTTCATGTTCAACGTAGTGGTGGACTACCCCACGCTGGATGAAGAGAAGAAGATCATCAGCCAGACGGCGAAAGATGAGACACCGGAACTCAGCAAGGTGCTCACGGGTAAGGCGATCATCAACTTGCAAAAGCTGGTACGCAGCGTGCCAGTTGGCGAATTTGTGACCGACTACGTGGTGAAGCTCGTGCGTGCCACGCGGCCAAAGGATCCAAGCTCGCCGGAGTTCATCAAGAAGATGGTGGACTACGGTGCGGGCGTGCGTGCCGGGCAGTATCTCGTGCGGGCCGGGCAAGCCTTCGCCGCGATGGACGGCCGGTTCAGTGTGTCGATTGACGATGTGAAGAAAGCCGCCATCCCCGTGCTCCGGCACCGCGTTGGGGCGAACTTCCAGGCACAGGCGGAAGGCAAAACCAGCGACGATCTTGTGTTGGAATTACTGCGAACAGTTGGTGAAAACGAGCCAACCAAGTACATCGCACCATCACCAGGTAAGAAACGGCTATAAGGCCATCCTGGCTAGAAGCGGGCATCAGCCCACTGTTTCAATTTGATCCAAGTGAGAAACAGTGCCCTCACAGGCACCGCTCACCGGGAGACTTGCATGTCGATTTGGGATATTTGCATCAAGCGCCCCGTGTTCACGTTGATGCTGGTACTTGCCCCGATTGTTCTCGGTGTTGCCTCCTACACGCGGCTCGGTGTTGAGTTGTTCCCGAACGTTGATGTTCCGGTGGTGGTGGTAACGACCACACTGCGCGGGGCGAGTGTTGAAGAGATGGAATCCGCCGTCACCAAGCCTGTGGAAGAAGCCGTCAACACGGTATCGGGCATCGACGAGATGCGTAGCACCACGAAGGAGGGTGTGAGCCAAATTGTTGTTGGCTTCAAGTTGGAGAAGAACGGCGACCTCGCTGCTCAGGAAATCCGCGACAAGATGAGCTTGGTGCAGAATCAACTACCAGCCGGGACAGACGTTCCCAAGGTGGAGAAGTTCAATCTCGATGCTGCCCCGGTGATGACGATTGTGGTCAGCGGTAAACGCTCGCTGCGGGAAGTGACGGAGATTGCCAAGAAGCAAATCAAGCAGGATCTCGAAGGCAACGTGCTGGGCGTGGGTGCCGTGGTCCTCGTGGGTGGGCAGCAGCGAGCCATACAAGTGACGGTTGATCCCGAGGCACTGCACAGTCGAGGGTTGACGGTGTTCGATGTTCGCAAGGCCTTGCTTGATCAGAATCAGGAACAGCCGGGCGGGCGAGTCGATCAAGGCAAAAACGAACAGAACCTGCGGACGGACGCCCGCATCAAGAACGTGAGCGATTTCAAGGACTTGGTGATCTCCACGAAGAAGGGTCACCTTGCCAAGCTCAGCGAAGTGGGCAGTGGCCCAGGCGACGGAGTGCTCGACAGCATCGAGGAACCGCGTGGACTCAGCCGACTGGATGGTGACATCGCGGTCTCGCTGATCGTCCAGAAACAATCCGGTGGAAATACTGTCAAGCTCTCCGATGCTGTGAAAGCTCGGCTGGCGAAGATCATGAAGGATCTGCCACCGGACATCCGCGTGGAACTCATCCGCGATCAGTCGCAATTCATCAAAGGCAGTATCGAGGAAGTCAAGTTTCACCTCATGTTGGCGGCTGGATTGGTGAGTGCTGTGTTGTTGCTCTTCATCCGCGACTGGCGGACGACGGTGATCGCGGCACTAGCGGTGCCTACAAGCATCATCGGCACGTTCGCGCTGATGGATCTCATGGGCTTCAGCCTGAACAACATGACCTTGCTCGGCTTGATCCTCGCCGTCGGTATCGTGATCGATGATGCCGTGGTGGTGCTGGAGAACGTGTTCCGGCACATGGAAGAATACGGCAGAACACCACTGGAAGCAGCGAGCGTGGCCACCAAGGAAATTGCGTTAGCCGTACTGGCAACGACGCTTTCGCTGGTGGTGGTGTTCGCACCCATTGCATTCATGACGGGTCAAGTCGGACGGTTTTTCAATAGCTTCGGTTTCGTTGTGGGCTTCAGCATCCTGCTGAGCATGTGCGTGAGTTTTACCCTCACGCCGATGCTGTGTGCCCGCTTTCTGAAGTCCCCTAAAAAGGGCACACATTCTGGAGCGTCCACGCAACGCGGCTTCTGGGGCTTCGTAACTAAGCTGTACGTGGGGTTACTGGCATGGTGCCTCGGTGGCTGGAAGGGCTACCGACGTTGGCTTGTTGTGCTGGTGTCGTTGTTCGTGCTCATGAGTACACCCATACTCGCCATGCTGGTAGGAACGGATTTTGTACCGAAGGATGATCAAAGCGAGTTTGAAGTCGCCCTCACATTGCCCGAAGGGTTGTCGTTGGTGCAGTCCGATCAGATCTGCCAGGAACTGGAAGCGAAGCTCAAGACGGTTCGTGGGGTGACCAATGTGTTTACCACAATTGGCGAAACCAGCGGACGTAGTGGCAAAGCACAAGGCGATGTGACGAGGGCCCTGATCTACTGCCGTATGGTGGACGTCCGTGAGCGGAAGTACAAGCAATTGGATTCGATGGCCGACGCCCGCAAGATCTTGTTGGACTATCCCGACCTGCGAGCCGGTGTGCAGGAAGTGAAGATGTTCGGCAGCAGTGCGTTCAAGAACGTGCAGGTGGAAGTCGCTATCTGTGGGCCGGACGGCGGCAAGCTCGACGAGTTCGCCTCGCAAGTAGTTCGCAAGATGCGGGTGAACCCGAACTTCACAGACATCGACACCAACGCTGCCAGTCGCACACCGGAACTGCAAGTGCGATTGCTTCGCCAACAAGCCGGCGATTTGAATGTGAACCCTGCAACGGTGAGCGCGACGCTCGGCTTGTTGGTAGGTGGTGAACCCGTGAGCAAGTACAAGGAAGCAGGCCAATCGGATCAATACGACGTGTGGTTACGGGCCAACCTGCCGAGCCGAGACAGTCAGGAAGCTATCGAAAAATTGAAGGTGCCCAACGCCGTGGGAGAACTGGTGGACTTGAGCAGTGTAGCTCAATTGGAGTACTCGCGCGGGCCGGCTACCATCGACCGCTACAACCGCCAACGCACCATCAGCGTGACCGCCAACCTCGCCCCCGGTGCCGTGCTGGGTAAAGAGTTACCGGTGATTGCCGAAACGATCAGCGAATTAAACATGCCGACGGACTATCGTTATGAGTTCCTCGGTGAAGCGAAGTTGATGGCGGACTCGAACTCGAACTTCGCGTTGGCGTTTCTGCTGGCCTTCCTGTTCATGTACATGATTCTCGCGGCCCAGTTCGAGAGTCTGATCCACCCGATTGTCATCCTGATGGCGGTGCCGCTTACGGTTCCATTTGCCTTGGTTTCACTTCTGATTCTGCACTCGGCTTTGGACATCTACGCGATGATCGGCCTGTTCATGCTGTTCGGCATCGTGAAGAAAAACGGCATCCTGCAAGTCGATTACACCAACGTGCTGCGACGCAAGGGGCTGCCACGGGATGAGGCGATTCTCAAAGCCAATGAAGCCCGGCTTCGTCCCATCCTCATGACCACCATCATGCTAGTGGCAGCGATGATTCCGATTGCCACCGGCGTTGGGCCGGGGGCTTCGGCCCGAGCCAGCATGGCGAAGGTGATCCTTGGTGGACAGACGCTCAGCTTGCTGTTGAGTCTGCTCATTACTCCTGTGGCGTACAGCCTGTGGGACGACTTGGTCAAGTTACCTGGGCGACTGTGGCTAGGGTTGTTCAGCTCGAAGGATCACGTCGCCCTGACCGTGGCCTCACCAGATCACGAGGTAGAGGCCGTAGCCCACGCAGCCAGCACCACAGAACACCACAAACCACCTAGCAAAGTTTTCGTTGAATAGAACGTGAAGGAGTGAGAACTCGATTTCGCTCCAAGCTTGGAACCATTAGTCGTTCGCCAAGGCGAAGAGGATTAGGAATACTCCGAAGACGATATAGACGTAGAACGGCAAACTGAACAGCATGGCAACGTCCCCGGAGGTGCTACCGGGTTGTTCGATGAAGGTAGCTGCAGCTTTCATGATGAATGCTGTCGATTCCTAAAAGTTGCGAGTTGCTGCTTCCATAGCGAAACTGCTGAGTTAAAATAGCGGCATGAATACGACACCCACGGAAACTCTGTCTTCGACCTATCTTGGTCGTTTCCAAAACGGCGTGGTAGTTCTCGACACTCGTAACACCCTCAACGAAGGTCAAGTCGTTCGCATCGAACCACTGGATGAAATAGCTCCTGGAAAAATGTCTGCTGAACGAATCGAACAACTCCGACGGATGAAATCGCTTTTTGAACAATGGGATGCTGAGGATCACCAGTTGTCCGACGAGGAGGCTGAATGCTTACAGATTGCCTTGCAGCAAAGCCGTGGGATGGCTCTGCGAATGAATCCAGTTCTGTAGAGATGACCCACCCCAATGACTGCTCCAATTTACCTTCTCGACTCCGGCCCAATTGGATTGCTAGCGCACAACAAGCTTGCTAACCGTATGGCTTTGGAAGTTTGGCTGATGAATGAAGTTGAGGCGGATGCGTCGATCTACATGTCTGAAGTCGCTGATTACGAGGTGCGTCGAGAACTCATTCGACTCATCAAAGCGGGAAAGATACCTGCATCCCGACTTGATCGACTAAATCAATTGCCAACGCTTTTTGAGTATCTGGCGGTAACAACTGCAATATGGCAGCGAGCTGCTGAGTTCTGGGCAGATGCCCGGATTAGAGGGCTTCCAACAGCAGACTCAGCAGCACTGGACGGTGACGTGATGATTTCAGCTCAAGCGGCGGCGATCAACGCAACGGTCGTAACCACCAACAGTTCACATATCGGCATCTGGGTTCCGGTGAAGACTTGGCCGCAATGACGATGAATTCCGACTCAAATACGCCTTACGCAGTTGCCCTTGGCAGTTGGTAGATCGGTTTGGCGAGGTACCGTCGGAGTGCGTCGCGGACGATCCCGTGTTTGGTGGCGAACCAACTGATGCCGGTTTTGAAGCGGTGGTACTCCAGTCGGACGAAGG
>JBBRME010000217.1:0-7685 GCA_038230995.1 Gemmatales bacterium | reverse complement strand
CGTACGGGCAGAGGTGTGGCCTAAGTTCGGGCTGAACTGCTTGAAGTGGAGCGTGGCCGAAGGCGATGTGCTGTATTGCGACCCGGCATGGACCACGAACCCCGTGCCAACCCGCAGCGGGCACCCCATCCTGTTTCCGTTCCCCAATCGCATGGAACACGGCAAGTTCACCCACGCAGGCACGGAGTATCAGCTGCCGTTGAACGAAAGCTCAGGCAAGCACGCCATCCACGGGTTCACGCCGAAAAGGGCTTGGCGAGTGCTAGGCACCGGCTGTGAACACGATCACGCGTTCCTGACCGGGCAGTTTCAACTCAGCATCGATGCACCCGAAGTGCTGGCCTACTGGCCTGGTGACATGGCGTTGACACTCACCTATCGCCTCTATGCTTCGGCTCTGGAAGTGACTGGTTTCGTTGAGAACTTGGCGAAGACGCCCGTACCCTTCGGCTTGGGGTATCACCCGTACTTTGTGCTGCCGGGCTTCACCGGATCTGTTGATGAACTTCGCGTGCAGGCCAAGGCCAAACAACTTTGGCCACTGAACGAAGGTATCCCGTTGGGGGAACGTACGCCCGTGCCAGCGGAACTGGACTTCAACACGGAGCGTGCCGTGGGGGCTGTTGAACTCGACACGTTGTACACCGGCCTACCACCCAGCCCGGCTCAACGGGCGCGACAGTTGGCTACCCTCAGCGATGGCAACCATCAACTCACGGTAAAGGCCAGTTCCGAGTTCCGTGAGCTGCTCTTGTTTACCCCACAGCATCGCAAAGCCTTAGCCATCGAACCATATACCTGTGCTAACAACGCGATGAACCTGCCGGGTGCTGGTTGGCTCACGCTACCGCCGGGTGGCACCCACGCCAGCACGGTACGGTACGAACTCACGAAACGGTCGAATCCTGAACCTCTCCAGGAATAAAGTTATGCGACTCTGTGTTATCGCTGTCATTGGATTGTCACTGGCCTCGGTCGCCAGTGCGGGCGAGTTCAACGTAGAAACCAAGCCGGACTCCATCACGGTGCTGCACGGCAAAACCGTGGTGACGACGGTTCACTTCGGCAAGGAAGTGGCCAAGCCGTATCTGTGGCCTCTCAACGCACCCGGTGGCTTGGGCGTCACACGCGATTGGCCCATGAAGAAGGGTGTGGCCGGGGAGACGACCGATCACTTGCATCAAAAATCGGCGTGGTTCTGTCATGGCGATGTCATCCCCGATGGTATCGCGATGAAAACCAAGTCAGCAGACAAGCACGTGAAGGGGGTGGACTTTTGGAGCGAAGCCGCCGGACACGGCACGATTGTGTGTACCAATGCCGGTAAGCCTGCCATCGTAGATGATGCTGTTCAGTTGACTTTCGATCTCGAATGGAAGTCGCCAGATGGCGTGATGATCCTGAAAGAGGCTCGTGCCATCCGCATCACCGCCACTCAACACGGCTACCTGATGGCCTTCGACATTGACCTGCATGCCAGCGTATGTCCCATCACCTTTGGCGATACCAAGGAGGGTTCCTTCGGAGTGCGGGTGCCCGATGCGGTCGTAACAATGAAGAGCACCGGTGGGGTGGTGACTTCCTCCGACAGAACCACCGCCGGGCCAAACAAAAAGGGCACACTACCCATGTGGGGTCGACCAGCTGACTGGCATGACTACTCGATGACTTCAGCAGGCGTGGCAATCTTTGATCATCCGAAGAATGCGTACCGAGCCAGTTGGCACACTCGCGACTACGGCCTGATGGCAGCGAACCCGTTTGGCCGGAGCGACAGTGGCTTCCCCTCACAGAAGGGCAAAACCGAGCTGGTCAAGCTGAAGAAGGACGAGCACTTGATGCTGAAGTATGCCCTATACACCCACACGGGCGACGCGAAGGCCGCTGCTGTAGCTGATGTTTTCAAACAGTACAGCGAAGCGAAATAATACCCTAGCTATGACGAATCACTTGAGAACAACCACCCGGAGCCGACTGTGACGATCACCCGTGGTATGACTTGGCGAATCGCCGTGATAGCCGGGTTATACGTCTTGCCGGTGCTGGTGTTTGCGGGCTTCGGGGCGTATCAACTTCATCAAATCGGGTATTCGTTCATCGCGTGGATCGGCTTCTTCGTCTGCACCCTCACGGCCTATCTGCTCACCATGCGATGGACACGCAAGGGCCAGTTCAGCCTGCTACCGGATCCCAATTACTCCGAAGCCCTGCCCTATTGGACGGAGCGCGACCGTAAGGCATGGCGGATCGTGGAGGAACACGCCAAGGCCAGCACCCCACCAGCGATGACAGACTTTAACGATCCTTCCAACCTCACGCGCTATGCCACCGAGTTGCAGGAACTGGCCAACAAAGTGGTGAAGATCTACAAGCCCGACGCAAAGGATCCATTCCAGCACCTGACCCTCACCGAGATGATGACCGCCGCTGAACTTGTGGCACACGACCTTGGCGAAAAGATCGAGAAGTATGTACCCGGAAGTAATTTGTTGACATTGAGGAACTTCCAACAAGCGCGCACGGCGATGGACGTGTACCAACACGGGCAGAACGCCTATTGGCTGATCTCGGCGATCTTCAATCCCTTCAAAACCGCTGTGCAGTTAGCCGCGAATAAGCTGGGCGTGCAAAGCGCTTTTGCACAAATCCAGAACAACGTGCTGCAATGGTTCTTCCTCAGCTTCTTGCATGAAGTGGGGCGATACCTGATTGAACTGAACAGTGGGAGGCTTCGCGTTGGCACGAAGCGGTACCTGGAATTGATGGAGAAGCACCAAGCACCGCAGGACGACCACGAAAGTGAAACACAACTTCCGCTGAAACAGAAAGGCGACGTGGAGCGTATGACCATTGCCGTGGTTGGCCCAGTGAGTGCGGGTAAAAGCAGCCTCATCAACGCGATCTTCGGCCAGCAACTCGCCGCGGTGGCGCAAACTCCCCTCACAGCACGCAGCACCCAATACGAGCTCAATCAGAACGGACTGCCACCGATTACTTTGATCGATACCGTGGGTTTTGGCGTGAACGGTGCCAGTGAACTCGACGTACGCACAGCGGTGGAAGCCGTAGAGAAAGCCGATGTGGTGCTGATGGTGATCCCCGCGCGGTCGGCAGCTCGTGCTCCGGAAGTAGAGTTTCTGAGCCGAATCAAAGCTACGTTTGAAGTACGCCCGGAACTTCGCTTACCACCTGTCATCGGGGTGCTCACACAGGTTGATCAACTGACCCCGGCGATGGAATGGCAACCACCCTACGAATGGATCCACGGTGCAAAAAGCAAGGAAGAATCAATCCGTGAGGCGGTGAAGGCTGCGTACGAAGTGTTCGGTGATCGTGTGATGAAAGTGGTGCCGGTGTGTACGGCGGCGAGCCGGGAGTGGAACGTACGTGAAGAGCTGTTAACGGCAGTTTCAGCCCGCATGAATGAGGCCCGTGGACTGGCCTTGCTGCGTGCCCTGCACCTGACCGATGTTTATGACACCACGAAGAAGGTCGTAGGTCAGGTGATGAATGCTGGGAAGGAACTGATGAACGCCGCTTGGCACGGCGGGAACAAAGAGAAGTAAATACAACGTGTGTATTGTCTTTTCTAGCGAGCCGCGAACGAAGCGAAGCGGGAGAGAGCAGTCTTGGTGATCTTTTCTAGTTGGTAGTCTGTAGTTTCTAGTTTGTAGTTCTTAGCTCCAATGGTTCCTCCCATGGCCGACGTTGTTTACCCCGAAGCCGACATCCCCGCCAAGCTCACCGAACACGGGCTGACCGAGTGGTACTTCGATGGCGGTTGGATTCGCCGGAAGTTCAACACCGACGGTTGGCCGCAAACACTGCTGGCCATTAACGCCATTGCCTTCGTGTGCGAAGCGGCGTGGCACCATGCCGACTTGCAGATCACTTGGGGCAAGTTCTGGGTGAAACTGATGACCCACGACTCCGGTGGCATCACCGACAAAGATTTTGAGTTAGCGAAAAAGATCGAAGAACTGGTACTCTACCGTCCATCGGCTGACTCGGCGTTGGCCCCCGGTAACCCCAAGAAATTCATCTTCACCAAGTGATACCAATGCGAAACCTCTCACTCGCTTTGCTCCTCGCGGCGTGCAGCCCGGCCCTGGCCCAGACCATCACCGTGAAAGGCGCAACCAGTAAAGATGCTGCCGCCGTGGTGGTGCGGGCCAAGGTGAAGGACACCAAGAACAACTTTGCCTCAGCGGAAGGAGTTTCGGCATCGGCGGATTATGCCAAACCCGGCCTGATGGACGCCAAGAGCGAAGACAAACTGTTCACGTTCCTGCTCAAGGCCGTGCCCGCGAATACGAGTACCGAACTCAAGCTGGGCTACAATCCCGGACCGATGTCGGTTGATGCCGCCACGGCCAGGCAGTATCGGGTAGTTGAGAAGCCGAACGACTACGTGGATGTAGTTCGCCACAACCACACGCTGGTTCGATTCATCAACAAGAAGCACGACGAGAAGGATCATTACCTCACGTTCAAGCCGTTCCATCAGGTGTTCGCACCAAGCTGGGGAATTCCTGAAAAGGAAATCAACCTCACCTCCGGGGCGCACCCCAAAACGGCGGAATTCCTCTTCCCTCATCACCGGGGTATCTTCTACGGGTTCAACAAGATTACCTACGGCGACAAGAAAACAGCCGACATCTGGCACGGCGAAAAGAACGTGTACAGCCAGTGCGACAAGATCATGATCGACAACAACTTTAGCAAAGCCTTTGGCCGCTACACCGCGGCCATCTCCTGGCACGGCATGGACGGTGCCACCTTCGCCGAGGAGCAACGAGAACTTACTGTGTTTGATGTGTCGGATGCAGAGAAGAAATCCGCCGCAACGATGATCGACCTCGTCAGCGTGCTGACTACCAAGCTCGACAAAGTGAAGCTCGACGGCGACCCACAGCACGCTGGCCTCCACTTCCGCGCTGCACAAGATGTGGCCATGACCATCGAGGCCGAAAAGGCCGCCGCGAAGAAGGAGAATCGCCCGGTCAAGCTGCCTGAGACCTACTACCTTCGACCTGACGGCCAAGGTAAACCCGGCGAGTACCGCAACTGGGACGCGAAGGCCAAAGAACCTAAGGCGATCAACCTGCCGTGGAATGCGTGCAGCTTTGTGACCCAAGGCAAGCGGTACACAGTGCTGCGCATGAGCCACCCGGACAACCCGAAGGACAGCAGAGGTAGCGAACGCGATTACGCCCGCTTCGGCGATTACTTCGAGTATGAACTGACCCCGAAGACCCCGCTGAAGGTGCAGTACCGCTTCTGGATCCAACCCGGCGAGATGACCAAAGACCAATGCGAAGCGTTGTACAACGGCTACACGTTGAAGCTGGACGTGACTGTTGGGGAGTAATGATTTTCACCTCGCCCCGTTTACGGGGAGAGGTCGATTGATGCGGTAGCATCAATCGGGTGAGGGGTGCTGTTCTTCAACTCCTGCCGCTTATGCGTGCAGGCTCAACTCTCCCTCACCCGGCCTTCGGCCACCCTCTCCCCGGCGACCGGGGCGAGGGGATTCAAACCAGATACCTGTGGAACTTGCATGAACCGCGCACGACAGGCTGTGATCGTTGAACCCTTCAAGGTCGAAGTCCGTGAAACCACGCTGCCCGACCCTGGCCCGAACCAGATCCTCATCGGGGCCGAGTACTCCGGCCTGAGTGCCGGGACCGAACTCGCCGTGTACACCGGTAGCCACCAGTGGTTGAAAGACCCGAACATGCCGGACTGGAAGTTCCCCTTCCGCAGTGGCTACAGCGCTGCGGGCCGGGTGCTGAAGGTAGGCAAAGAGTTCCCCGGTGGCTTCGCTGAAGGCGACCGCGTGAGCTTCCCCGGTAACCACGCCAGTGCGGAGCTGCTGACCGTAGGGCACGAGCGCTGCCGGGTCTGGAAGATGCCGGACACGCTGAGTTTCGAGAAAGCTGCCGTGGCGGTGATTGCCCGCTACGGCTTCGGTGCCAGCATCCGCACCGGCCTGACGCTTGGTCGCAGTTGCGCGGTGTTGGGTTTGGGCATCATCGGTCAGTTTGCGTTGCGCTGTGCTATTGCGGCAGGGATGAGTCCCGTCATCGGTATTGATGCCGTAACTATGCGACGCGCTGCGGCGATGAAAGCGGGAGCCGACTTGTGCCTCGACCCCAGCACACAGGACGTGAAGGCCGAGCTGCAAAAGTACCTGAACGCCAAGGGGGCCGAAATCGTGCTGGATGCCACCGGCGTACCCGCTGCCATCCCCGTGGCCATGAGCTACGCCTGCGATGCCGGGCAGGTGGTGGTGGTGGGCAGCCCACGTGGCAAAGCCCAGGATGTCAACTTCTATGACGACCTGCACCGCCGCTACATCGAAGTGACCGGTGCCCACGGCAACATGCTGTTTGAACCGGCCCACACTCGCTTAGCCGGTGCCTGGGACGTGAACAAGGCCCAGCACTGGCTGCTGCGACAGTTGGCCAGTGGGCGATTGAGTTTGGACGGCCTCATCACCCATACCATCCAACCCGAGCAACTTGGCGATGCCTACGAAGGCCTGTTGAAGGACAAGGAAAACTACCTGGGTGTGGTGCTGAAGTGGGTGGCGTAAACGAGTACCACGGCCTGTTGGTGATCGACAAGCCCACCGGCATCACCAGCCGCGACGCGGTAAACGAACTGCAACGTGTGCTCCCCCGCAAAACCAAGATTGGCCATTCCGGCACACTCGATCCGTTGGCGACCGGTGTGCTGGTGGTCTGCCTGGGCCACGCCACGCGAATGGCTGATTACGTGCAGGCGATGGGCAAAACCTACACCACCACCATCGTGCTGGGGGCCAGCAGCGATACGGACGACGCCGATGGCACGATCACGCCGATGAGTGACAACCCGGTGTCACAGGAACAGATCGAAGCTGTGTTGCCAAGGTTCCTGGGCACGATCCAGCAACTTCCTCCCAATTATTCTGCACTGAAAGTCGACGGCCAACGGGCGCACTCGCTGGCCCGTCGTGGTCAGGAAGTGGAGTTGGCAGAACGCCCTGTGGATGTGAAGTCGATTCACCTCGAGGGCTTCACCTGGCCACGCTTGACCCTGACTATTGCCTGCGGCAAAGGGACCTACATCCGCAGTCTGGCCCGTGACATCGGGTTGTCACTCGGCTGCGGGGGTTATGTGGAGCAGTTGCGACGAACCAGTGTCGGTAGCTTCACCGCCGAGATGGGGGTCTCCCCGTCGGCCACCCAAATCGAAGTGCGGCAGCGGCTCCTTCCGCTGCGTGCTGCGGTACTGGATCGCCCCACGTGGACAACGACGCTGGACGAAGCCCGCCGCTTCCGCTGTGGGCAGCGCCTGCCGGTCTCACAGCCGGATGGGCCGATTGCGGTGCTCAACATTCATGGCGATTTGATCGGCCTGGCCACGGCGAAAGATGGCTTGGCCATTCCTGAAGTGGTGATTCCTTTATGATGGCGCTGTGAGCCGTATTTTCGGCGTTCCGTAAAATTGATGCTTCTTGCTCAGCTTTCATCGGAGAGTTCCCATGTCATCATCACCGTCGCCGTTGCGCTGGGGTATTCTTGGTGTGGCCGGTATTAACCGTCGCTTGCTGCCGGCGTTCCGTCAATCCACCAGTTCCACCGTCGCGGCCATCGCTAGCCGCAGCCTCGATAAGTCCACAGCCTCGGCCAAAGAGT
>JBBRME010000216.1:0-7774 GCA_038230995.1 Gemmatales bacterium | reverse complement strand
CGGAAAAGACTTACACAGGCACGTTGAGCATTGGCAAGCAGAAAGAAACAATCCTGGCACTGGAACGAGCTGAAGGCGATATGACCGAAGAGTTCCGCATGACCATCCTGCACGAGAATCGGTACCTGTATCAACTCGCTTCAAAGCCCAAGGACGGCAGCGAGTTCACTCGGATCTGGCAGGTGGGGTGTACCAAGGAAGGTAAACCGTTCGCTACGACAACCGAGAACGAGTGCATCGTCAGCGGCGGCAAGGGCACCATGGAAGTGAGCTATCAGGGCAAGACTTACTTTGTGTGTTGCAGTGGCTGCAAAGCCGAGTTCAAAAGCGACCCGGAGAAGTTCATCAAACTCGCCGCCGCGAAGAAGAAATAGGCACCTGGGCCGTTGGCCTGGGACTTCAATTCGAGGTCATCGTGAAACAGTTCCTTGGCATCATCGCCGCCTGTGTACTTGGCTCTGTGGTCTACGGCATCGCGCATGATCTCGTTACCACCCGAATCTGCGTGGAATACTTCACCATCGGGCACGTCAAGATCATCGACAGCGACGACCCCACTCAGCTTGCCTTGGCTTGGGGTGTGCGGGCGTCCTGGTGGGCCGGGTTGTTCCTCGGCATACTTTTGTCGTGTGCAGCGCGGCTTGGGAAACGCCCGCAGCGTAGCTTCCGTTCGCTGCTCAAGCCGATCTTCGGATTGATGATCGTGATGGGAGTCTTTGCCTTTGGTGCCGGTGTGGTCGGTTACATGATGGGTTCAAGTGGCAATTTGGTTATCTCTCCGCAGATGCAACAACAACTTCCTCCAGCCCAACGCGTGCCATTTCAGATCTGTGCTTTTGCCCATTCCATGAGCTACAACGTGGCGTTCGTTGGTGGCGGGATGCTGATCGCTTGGGTGTGGGTTTCGCGGAAGCGGTTGCGTATGGTGAACCGGCCACATGAGTCACCGGGTTGATTTCCAGCACACCCAGCGACTCACGTCGCCGGTTCGCCAATAGAAACCCCGGCTTGTGTCGTACGGCACCTCCGGGTAGAACCGCTGCACAATGTTGGCTGCGTTGGAACAGGATGTCCTTCAAAACTCGACACGCTTCCGCGTGGTCGTACGCCCGTGGATGGTGGCCATCGCCGTGGGTGTGCTGAATCTCTTTTACATTGCCAGCCCATCAGCTTTGGAACTGTCGCCAGACGAAGCCCACTACTGGGACTGGAGCCGACAACTCGACCTGTGCTACTACAGCAAAGGCCCGTTGGTGGCGTGCATGATCCGCGCGAGTACTTCGCTGTTCGGCATCACGCCCTTCGGTGTGCGTTTTCCGGCCGTGGTCTGCGGTGTGTTGATACTGCTGGGGTTACTCAAGCTTTGTCGGAAGCCGGAACAGTGGTGGTGTTTGGGCATCGTCACTTCACTGCCGCCGTTTAGTGCGGCAAGTGTGTTGATGACCATTGATGTCCCGTTGCTCGCCTGCTGGACCTGGGCACTCGTGGCCGTGGTGCAACGTCGATGGAAACTTGTGGGGTTGTTACTAGCCATCGGGTTGCTGGCCAAACTCACCATGCTGTTGTTCGCCTTCGGACTCGTTGCCTGGATTTTCTTCACTCGACCGATCAACGTACGTGGCGTGTGGCAAGCATTAGCTCTTGGGTGCCTTGGTCTTCTGCCGCTTGTTTTGTGGAACATTCAGCACGACGGCATGAGTTTAAAACATCTGCTGGGCCACGCCAACAACGGTGAAACCGCAGCCTCGTGGGCCAGTGCGCCGGTGTTCCTTGCTGGGCAGTTTGGCATGCTCTTGGGTTTCGGCTTCCTGCTTTGCATCGCAGGGTGGTGGAGCAGTTCACGGCATGATCCGCTTTTGTGGCTCTCGGCACCGGTGTTGTGCTTCTTTGTGTTGGCCAGCGTGCGTAGTAACGGACAAGCCAACTGGGCGGCCCCCGCTTACTTGGGTGGACTGGTGCTCGGACTACGGTGGTGGTTGATGCGATCAACAACTGTGTCACGCCGAATCTTGATCGGATTCTTGGTGCTCGGCCTCGGCAGTTCCCTGCTGGTGCGATTCCCTTCAATCTTTCGACCTGTCCTCGCTGCCATCCTGCCAGCACCAACGGAACAAAAACCGCTCCCGATCCGTCAACTCGATCCCACGGCTCGCCTTGCTGGTTGGAAGACACTCGCAGAGGCTGTGGATCGGATTCGCTTCGCCGAGGAAGCTCACAGTAGGCAGCCGGTATTCCTGGCCACCATGGTATGGACGACACCAGGTGAGCTTGGTTTTTACTGTAAAGGCCATCCATCCGTCTACAGTTTTGGGCTCGCCTTGGCCGACAGGTACAGTCAGTACGACGTTTGGCACCCGAATCCGGTAGCCGATGCGCAAGCCTTTGCGGGTCAGTCGTTCGTGTACGTCGGGGAAGAATTGCCAGCGGGTGTGTGTGAAGAATTCATTCGCATGGAGCGGGTGACACACACTGAAAATGGTGTCTCTCTGGCAAGCTGGACAATCTGGGTGGGGCGTGGCTATCGAGGATTCGATGGCGTACCCCGCGGACAACTCCAGCGTTATTAAGTGACCAACGATCAAGGATGATGACCGTGAACGCCTGCGAAGTTTTTTGCTCACACTGTCAGCTCCACTGGACGATGCTCGGCCATTGGAGCGAATACGAAAGCCTAGAAATTGAATCTCGCCCATGCCCAAAGTGCGACTCTTACACCTTGAGTTGCCCGGAACCCAAGCAACCAGGTCAACGGACACCGCGTCAACGTAAGCCATTCTCCGCACGGGCTGTGCTGCAATCGAGTTGATTGGACGCCAATCTCGCCGAGATCATCACACCCGACTTCGGCGAAGTCGGGCCTACAAAACGTTCCGTGGATACAATGCCCGCAGGCTCCGTGCTGTGGGGCTAACCAATGAACGAGGAACGTCGATGTCGATCAAAGTGTTGCTGGGTTTTCTAGCCCTGGGCCTGATGGTGATGGCGGCACCAGCGCAAGAGAAGAAGACCGAAGAACCAAAAAAGGAACTGCCCAAGACCGGGGAGCCGAAGAAGGACGACAAGGCAGTCAACCCGGTCGTGGTCATTGAAACCAACTTCGGCACGATTGAAGCGGAACTGTTTGCCGACAAAGCACCGAAGACGGTCGCAAACTTCCTCGCTTATACCGACAGCAAGTTCTTCGATGGTCTCGTTTTTCACCGCGTCATCAGCACGTTCATGATCCAAGGCGGCGGCTTTGAACCTGGTCTGAAGAAAAAAGATACGAAAGAAGCCATCAAGAACGAAGCTGACAACGGCCTGTCAAACACCGAAGGCACCATTGCCATGGCCCGCACACAAGAGGCGGATTCGGCAACAAGCCAGTTCTTCATCAACACGGCTGATAACAGCAAGAAGCTCGACAAAGCCAATGTTCCAGATGGCGTTGGGTACTGCGTTTTCGGCAAAGTCGTCAAAGGCCAAGAGGTTGTTAACAAGATCAAAGATGTGAAATGCGAGCCGAACCCTTTCAACAAGCGTGAAGTGTCCAGCCCGATTGAAGATGTTGTCATCAAGTCCATCAAGCTGAAGAAATAGTAGCAACCCTACCCACAACGCTCACGCGATCAACCATGTTCTGGCGGCTCTACCTCGCATATCTGGGTTTAGTCGTGCTCACGGTGGTCGTGGTGGGTGTGCTCATTTTGCAGCACGCCCGCGACGACTTTTCTTTCGTGCAAATTGCCAGTCAAGTTCTTCCAAGTATCGGGTTTGTTTTGTTGATTGCCAGCGCTTTGGCCTTTGCACTGACCAAGCGTTTCAGTGAGCCGATGCGGGCTTTGGAAAGCAGCACCCGGCTTGTTGCGGAAGGCGACTTTTCGAAGAAGATCAGTGTCGATGGCGGGCCGGAGTTCACCTCACTGGCTCGTAGCTTCAACGCGATGACGGAGCGGCTATCTTCGAGCTTCCAGGAAATTGCCCACGACCGCGAACAACTTCGCGCTATCCTCTCCGGCCTAGCTGAAGGTGTCATCGCACTTGATGGCCAACAACTCGTGTTGTTCGCCAACGAACGTGCGGGCAAATTGCTGGAGTTCAACCCGCTGCTGGCTGTTGGGCGAACACTTTGGGAATCCTCACGCAACCGTGAGCTTCGGCAATTGGTTGAGAAAGCCGCGAAGACTGCCACTCCGCAACGTGGGGAGATCGAATGGGCGGGAGCCGTGGAAAAGCACGTCAGCATCTATGTCGCCAAGCTCGGCCAGAGTTACGCTGATATGGTTGTGGTCATGCACGACCTCACCGATGTGCGTCGCCTCGAACGCCTGCGGCAGGACTTCGTAGCCAACGTGTCGCATGAACTTAAAACTCCGCTGTCGAACATCAAGTCCAGTGTGGAGACTCTGATTGATGGTGCCGTGGAGGATGTGAATTCACGCGGCATGTTCCTCGCCGAGATTATGGATCAGGCCACCCGGCAGCAGATGTTGATTGAAGATTTGTTGAGTCTGGCCCGGGTGGAAAGTGCGGAGAAACTGGGATACGAACTGGAGCCCATCTTGCTGGACGACGCCGTGCAGAGTTGTCTGGATCGCCATCGCACACGCGCTGAAGCCAAAGGGTTGACCCTTGATGGTGTGGCGCTTGCCGGTACACCAGCGAACCTCAAGGCACTGGCCGACGACGAAGGTCTGGCCCAGCTTTTAGATAACCTGCTCGACAACGCCATCAAGTACACGCCGGACAACGGCCGGGTAATCCTGCGTTGGCAAGCAGAAGGAAACCAAGTCAAAATTGAAGTGGAAGACACCGGCATGGGCATACCCGAGGCCGACCTACCAAGAGTTTTTGAACGATTTTATCGGGTAGATAAAGCCCGCAGCCGCGAGATGGGCGGTACAGGTTTGGGCTTGGCCATTGTCAAGCACTTGGCCCAAGCGATGAAGGGTTCGGTGAGTGTGTCCAGTGAGTTGGGAGTCGGCACCAAGTTTATGGTGACACTTTGCAATGCTGTGGGGTAGAGCTAAGTTTTGATCAACCGCTCGTATTCACTGTGATGACCGATCCAGAACCAGACAAGCCCTTCATCTCTTTGACGAGCCAGAGCACGGTAATGTAAGCCGACTCGTGCTGACCAAAAATCGCCAATACGCTTCAACCGCAACGAACGGTGATGAGGGTCAGTGCGGAGAAGATCAAAGTTCTTGTCTGCTAACTGCCTTATCTCGTCATTCAGTTGCCGGTAGAGATACCAGAAACCCGGTGTGGCGAAGTGATTCATAACGGTTTGCAACGCCCTGCTTCAAAATCCTGATCTGCTTGTTCACCAGCCTGATCGAGTCGTTCTGCTAGGATGTCCGCTTCGATCCGCCGATCCCAAGCATCGGCGAGGTACTCTTCAAACCAACGAGCAAAGCGATCCAACTCCGCCGGCTCCAGTCGGGTCACTGCTTCTTCCATTTGTGCAAGACTCATTTCAGGCTCCTGTGTTTTCACACAACTCAATTCTAATCCTCCAAGTCCACCGGTTCACCGCCGTTGCCGGTGATGATGGCCTTGAGCGTATCGCCTGAGTACTTCTTGCGGTCGAGTCGCTTCACGTTGGAATCCAGAAAGACCACGTGGGCCTTTCCGGTTTTGGGGTCACCGATCATGGGCAACTTCTTTGGATCGAAGAAGACTGTGTCGGGCTTCATCCAGTTTGTGGCCGTTTCCATTTCACAGGTCATCACGGTGTTGGACAGGCCATCGGTGATATCGGTCATCATCACGGATTTCGTTAACACCAGCCAAGGGTCATCGCTGCCGATCCAATTGACTGTGTGGAAGGCCTGCATGTAGGTTTCGTGCTTCTCTTTCGTCGGACGCCCGAGCAACCGAAAGGCATCGGGCATCTCATCCCAGAACTTCTTGTTCACCGGGTGATCCCACGACTTGGTGCGGTCAATTTTACCAGACAGAGCCAGTCCCTCATCGCCGAGGAATTGCAAGAGTTCAACTCGCCAGCTCAGGAGCGCTTTGCCGTTTTCGTCCTGAATGTCGTTGGGGCAGGCGTTGTGGTTCGCGGTGTACTGAGTAAACGCCGAGCCAAGTGAGATCAGGTTCGCAGTGGTCTGTTGACGATCCGTGAGTTCCAGTAGCTTTGCAGGCAACGTGGTGAACCCGTCAACAATCCTTGCATCCAGCACGGGGCTGGCACTCATGGTGATGGTGCTCGCGTCTTGTGTCACCTTCGCTGAGTTCAACAGGGCAATGGCGAACTCGTAGTACGGCACCAGCATTGCATCATCCGGGTCAGCAAGTGTGGCCTTGCGTTGGGCGGCCAGAACATCGCCGATGTCTTGCAACATCCCCTTCGCCGCTGGCATTGCCATGGTGGCATCCTCAGCTTTGGCGAACTTGAACCGACAGCTGGCTTCGAGCTTTGCATCAAGATCGAACGTCAGAATCGCATTTGTCATTGGGAACATCGGCTCATACGGCGTGAACTGATCCATCACTTTTTCTTTTGGATCCTTCGGCTTCGCTGGAACCGGATTGCCGTCGTTATCGAACATCGGCTGCTCCGATTGCGCCTTCATCATCTCTCGATAACTCAACACAGCCTGCCGGAGTTGCTTGCCATCCATCATGGCAACCACTGCGTGCTTCTCGGCCAAGTTGAAGGACTCGGCCAGTGCGCCGGATTTCTTCTTTCGCAGCAACGCACTCACCAACGGCATCGAGTTCGACCCCGATGGCAGCACCACAAAGTTGCAGTCATCGATCAGCACGATGTTGTGCTCGCTGTTCGCGCCCGTCACGTAGTAATCTGCATCGAGATCAAGTGGAACTGGCTTCTGTTCTTTGACATTGCCTTCAGCTTTCGGTGGTTGTGGGGCAACCGCGATGTCGATTGCTCCGTTTGGAATGATCGGGCCAACACGTGCGCCACCCGCAAAGCCAAGATTGCCGAGTTGCCCACCGAAACCGAAAATGCCCTGCTGAAGCGACGGATCGGTGCTGGCTTTTGCCTTCCACGCCTTCAGGAACTTTGTCGCGTTGTATGGTTTCCGCGTGGTCACGAAAGTGATGGAGCTGTTGTTCATAAATCCACTGCCACTGCCAAAACCTACAGCTGGCATGTCACCACCGAAACCCAACCCATTTCCGATGAAGCCGCCGCCGAAGCCTAGGTAGGGACTGTTGCTCGCTTCCGGATGAGCCTGATAAAGCGTGATGCGTTCGATTTCTGCGAGCGTGAAACCATAGTCCTTTTCGATTCGCTTCAAGAACGCTTGGTCGCCTTTGGCCAGTGCTTCACGCAACGGTTTCAAAGCCCCGCTGTCATGCAGTTTCTTCACATCGATCGTCAGTAGCCCAAGCCCCTCGGTGGGGACGTGCGGCATGATCGTCATGGTCGAATCGTGTGCTGCCACTTGTGGTACGGATTCACCCAGTACGGAAACAATCAGTCCGGCGGTCAGCAACACCAAAACGCCGACCGTGGCCCAGAACCAAGTCTTCATGCTGACTCTCCGCATTGGGTGAAAACCTTGTCATCAAGGTAGCGTGAACGCTTGAACTGAACAACGCACAAACCGGACGACTGTGAGCGGAAGGAACCAACGGACATGGTGTGATTTTTGGCAGGGCGAGGCTACCGGTGAGCCGTCAGTGTTGTTTCGTACACTGATGCGGAAGGAGTCGGCCATGGCAGTGACGGTCAAATTCCACGTCCGTGCGATTCGAGCTTACCAAGCGTGGAAGAAGCGGCGGGAGCGAGAGTTGGGACTTGAAGGAGCTGCAGAGT
>JBBRME010000215.1:0-7837 GCA_038230995.1 Gemmatales bacterium | reverse complement strand
GTGCCGAAGGCATCTGGAACACAGGGCGTGATGAACGACCCAACCTCGGCTACAAGATCCCGCACCGGCAGGGTTACTTTCCGTGTCCACCGATGGACAGCCTGTACGACCTGCGAACCGAGATGATGTTAGCGATGGGCCAGTGCGGCATGACGGTGGAAAGCCACCACCACGAGAAGGCGAGCGGCGGGCAGTGTGCCATCGACATCCGGTACGACGAACTGTTACCGATGGCCGACAATGTGCTGAAGTACAAATACGTGGTGAAGAACGTGGCAAGACGCCACGGCAAGACAGCCACGTTCATGCCCAAGCCGCTGTTCGATGACTATGGCAGTGCCATGAACGTGCACACCAGTTTGTGGAAGAACGGCACAAACTTGTTTGCCGGGTCGGGCTATAGCGGGTTGAGTGATGTGGCCCGCTATGCGATCGGCGGCATCCTCAAACACGCCCCGGCCCTCTGTGCGATTACCAACCCCACGACCAACAGTTACAAACGACTGGTGCCAGGCTTCGAGGCCCCCACGAGCTTGGCCTACAGCCAACGGAACCGCAGTGCGGCCATCCGTATTCCGGTGTACAGCAGCCGACCACAATCCAAGCGGATCGAGTACCGTCTGCCCGACGCCGCGGCCAACCCGTACCTCAGCTTCGCCGCCATCCTCATGGCCATGTTGGATGGCATCCGCCATAAGACAGACCCCGGCGAGCCGCTCGATAAAGACATTTACGACATGCAGCCAGAAGAGTTGAAAGGCGTACCAAGCACCCCGGCCACGCTGGAAGATGCACTCATTGCCCTGGAACGCGACCATGAGTTCCTGCTGCAAAGCAGCGTATTCACCGAAGACGTGATCGATACCTGGGTGCACTTCAAGCGGAGTGAAGAAGTGAGTGCAGTACGTATGCGTCCACACCCGTATGAGTTCGCACTGTACTACGATGCTTAATTTTTAAGTAGCTCCGACTACGCCGAAGTCGGGTTCGTTTGAAAGACAAAGCCCGAATTCAGCGAGATCGTTGGTACTTTACACCAACTTCGCGTAGCCGCTGAGTTCGTTTAGCGTTTATACTCCCATCTCGAAAAACTCTCCCTTGTGGTAGCCGAGTGATGCCCGATTGGTGGTGGTGGATTCCCGTTGGTGTGCTGACTTACCTTGTCGTGTCCACGACATTTGTCTGGCTCTTCTCGTTCATGCTGCGCCCCGTTTGGTGGTTGGTTGTTCATGTTCTGCACAAGTTCAACCGCTACGGCGTGAGCCGCATCCCCAAAACCGGCCCCGTGCTGTTAGTGGCCAATCACGTCACATACCTCGACTGGCTGTATATCGCCGTGGCGTGCCCACGTCGTGTGACCTTTGTGCTGTGGAGCAAGTACCGCAAGAACCCGATCCTGCGCTTCTTCCTGTCATTCATCCGTGGCCGTACCATCGAGATCGACACACGTACCTCGGCCCCTCATGCCTTGGCCCGGGCACTGGATCAAGTGTCCGCAGCACTGCGTGCCGATCAATGTGTGTTGGTGTTCCCCGAAGGTCGGCTTACCCGCAACGGACAGATGATGCCGTTCCGCCGGGGTATTGAGTTCGTGGTGAAACGGACGAAGAAGCCGGTGACCATCATCCCCACATACCTCTGGAACGTCTGGGGCACGCTGGCCTGCCATAAGTACGGCCGGGTTTTCTTCCGCTGGCCGGAGGAGTTCCGCCGACGGATTGCGGTGATGTTTGGCGAGCCACTGCCGGGCACCACAAAGATTGCCGACATCCGTGCGGCGGTGGTTGAGGCCGGGGCCGAGTGCGGTATCGAACAGAGTGATTACGTCATCCCCGTGCATTCTGGGTTTGTCCGCCATGCGGCCAGGCTCAGCAATCTTCGCAGGGTTGCGATGGTCGATGCTACTACGGGTACGGATCGCGTGCTCACATGGCCCAAGGCACTCGTCGGCGTGTGGAGCCTTGCCAGTTGGCTGAAGAACAAGCTGCCCGCAGGTCAGCAGAACATTGGCGTGTGGTTGCCCACTGGCTTGGGTTCCGGCTTTGTAAACATCGCGTTGGCGTTCCTGAAACGCACCAGCGTGAACCTCAATTACACGGCTGGCGTTGGCTCGGTTCACGCTGCTATCAAGCAGGCTGATCTCCGTACCATCCTCACGGCTAAGAAGTTCCTTGACCGAATACCGCTGGAAGTCCCGCCTGGTGTTACGGTCATCCTTCTGGAAGACGCCCTCGCTGGCATCAGCAACATCAGCAAACTCGTGCGGATGCTAGCCGTCGTCGTGCTACCCGGTTGGTTCCTTGACCGTGTCGTGCTGCAACTGCGCCGATTCAAATGGGACGACACGCTCACCATCATTTTCAGTAGCGGCAGTACCGGCGAACCAAAGGGCGTGATGCTGAGCCTGCGGAATGTGTCGTCGAATGCCGATGGCTTCCAGAAAGGCGTGAACTTCACCCGTGACGACCGCATGCTCTGCACGCTGCCGTTCTTCCATAGCTTCGGCTACACCGTGTGCCTGTGGGCACCCGCCAGCATCGGCATGATGAGCCTGTACTACGCCGACCCACGGGCCGCCAAGGAAGTGGGGGAACTTGTTGAACGCTGGAAGGCGACCATCGCCCTAGGCACCGCCACCTTTGTGCGGTTCTACGTTCGGCGATGTACCGAGACCAGTTTCCGCAGCGTTCGGCTCTTCATCTGCGGTGCTGAGAAACTACCGGTGAGCTTGCAGCAAGAGTTCTTTGCAAAGTTCGGCACTCTTTTACTGGAAGGCTATGGCTGCACTGAAGTCTCGCCCGTGGTCGGCGCGAACCTGCCGAACGTATTGTTGAAGGGTGTTAATCAGGTGTCGAACAAGCCGGGTACGATTGGCCAGCCGATCCCCGGCGTTGTTACGAAAGCCTTCGATCAGAACACGCACGAACCCCGACCGGTGGGTGTCGAAGGGGTGTTGTGTGTCAAAGGCCCCAACGTGATGCAGGGCTACTTAAACCAGCCAGAACGCACGGCCAAGGTCATGTTCGGCCCGTGGTACATCACTGGCGACATGGGACTGATCGAACCCGATGGCTTCATCCGCATCACCGGTAGGCTGAGCCGATTTGCAAAGATCGCCGGGGAGATGATTCCACTGGAGAAACTGGAAGACGAGATCCACGAGGTGTTGGGGTTGAACGCCGACCGGGCCGTGGCCGTGGCTGCGGTGCCGGATGCCAAGCGCGGTGAACGAATCGTGGTGCTGCACCTTGCGGATTATGGAGACAAATTGAAAGGCGTGTTTGAGACGCTGCGATCACGTGGGCTACCCAACTTGTGGATTCCGGATGTGCGTGACTGCCATCTTGTCGATGCCTTCCCAGTGCTGGGCAGTGGCAAACTCGACCTCGCCGGGGTCAGCAAACTCGCCACGCAACTCACCGGTGTGGTGGGTTGAAAATTCTTTACCACAGAGACGCAGAATCACAGAGGAAAGACATAGATCATCATTTTTCATGATCTCTTCTCTACTCTGTGTCTTCGTGTCTCTGTGGTTCGTTTGCGAACTCAAATCCCCAACGCTTTGCGTTTTTCTTCGATGAACTTGATGTGGCTGGAGATGTGGTTCGCAGCACTCTTGAGTAAGTCGAGTAACGTCACCTTGCCCTTCTCGGAGTGAATGCCGGTGCGCTCCCAAGCATCGGCTGGCAGCAACTTCAGCATCCGCGCCGTGGCGATGCGAGTGGCTTCGATCATGGCCAGTTCTTCGTTCAGATCGCGCTCCTGCGGATACAGGAACTTCATGTACTCATTCTCGTCTGCCACCTGCAGCAGTGAATGTTTCAAAGCAATCACCCGGCGGAAACGGTCGGCATACACCGGTTCAAAGTCGTTGATGTGGCAGACAACCTCCAGCGTGCTCCACTTGCCAGGGATGGGCCGGGCAACGAGTTGATCGTGCGTCATCCCGGCCACGGCCTTGCGAAGCAAGGCAGGCCCGGCGGTGTACAGATCGAGCAGTTCGTTCATGGCATTGCTTCCATTGATGGGATGGAACGTATCTTACAACTCAACGGAGTGAACCAGAATGAACCCGATCGACCCCCTTCATCCGCCGATGCTCACGGCCGACCTTCCCGGTGTGGGTGGGCGGATCAAAGCTGAACTGGCCGACTTCGTCGTCGAAGAGATTCCCAGCTACCTGCCCGGCGGAACAGGCGAGCACCTGTACCTGTGGGTCGAGAAGCGAGGCGTCGGCCCGGAGCATCTCACGCGGGTGCTGGCCAAGCAACTGAACATCCCCATCAATGCCATCGGCACCGCCGGGTTGAAGGATCGCTACGCCGTCACCCGGCAGTGGGTGAGTGTGCCGCAACAGGCCCTCACGAATCTCAAAAACTTCCGTGATCCGGATGTGACCATCCTGGAACACAACCGACACAATAACAAACTCAAGCCCGGCCACCTGAAGGGCAACCGCTTCGACATCCTGATTCGTGATGTGAATGTTTCACTCAAGGCCCAAGTTGCGGCCATTCTTCAACGCATTGGGCAACAGGGGCTGCCGAACTACTACGGCCCGCAACGCTTCGGCCGCGACGGGGGAAACATCGACCTCGGTTTCCAGTGCCTCGCCGGAACGCAACCTAAGCGATTGCGACCGTTCGTGTACAAGTTCGCCCTCTCGGCGTTGCAGTCGTTTCTGTTCAACGACTATCTCGGCCAGCGCCTGCACGACGGACTATTCCGCACCGTGTTGCCCGGTGAAGTGATGGGCCACTGGCCCCAAGGCGGATTGTTCGTTGCGGAAGACATCCCCACTGAACAAGCCCGCATGTATCGCCGCGAGACGGTGCCTCTCGGCCCGATGTTCGGCCAACGCACCTTTGCGGCAGCTGCGCAAGCCGCGGAACGTGAAGCAGCGATTCTCACCCGGCAGTGGCTGCGGCCCAACTCGTTCGACAACTTCGGCCAACTGATGGGTGGCACCCGTCGGCACAACCTCATCTACATCGACGATCTCTCGGCCCTGTGGGAACCCGCCGGACTGCGGATGTAGTTCAGCCTGCCCAGCGGCTGCTACGCCACGGTGCTGCTCGGCGAAGTGATGAAGAATGAAGTGAACGCGGAGGAGTGAGGAATATTTAACACCGCGACATGAGTATTTATTCCCTCGCCCCGGTCGCCGGGGAGAGGGTGGCCGAAGGCCGGGTGAGGGGAATTGAGCCTGCTCGCGTCAGCGGCAGGAGTGAAAGAACATGACCCCTCACCCGATTGTTCGCTTCGCTCCAATCGACCTCTCCCCGTAAACGGGGCGAGGTGGGAATCTAAACCCACTCTCTTATGCTGACGCTTCGTTCGCGGCTCGCAAGAAGAGGCTCGAGCATTGATGTCGCTCTTACTCCTTGTCTCAGCATCTTGCTTCTTACCCCGAACCTCCGCTTCACGTTCAGGCACCCTTCTGCTAGTTTGCTGGCTTCTGTTCGATGTGGGCCGCCCGATGTAGGGGCGGGAACCCCGTTGGGCAACACCGAGGTTCGTCATGTCTGCTGCTGTCTCGTTGAAACTGCCGGATGGTTCGATTCGCGAAGTCCCACAGGGTACCCGCTCCAAGGATGTGGCCGAGGGCATCGGCAAGCGACTTGCTGAAGCAGCAATTGCTGCCAAAGTCAACGGCGAGATCGTCGATCTCGATCGTGAGCTACCTAGTGGATCGCACTCCTTCGAACTGCTCACCAACAAGAACCCGGAGAGCCTGGAAGTGCTGCGGCACAGTGCCGCACACATCATGGCCCGCGCGGTCATGCGGTTGTTCCCCGGCACGCAACTGGCCTTCGGCCCGGTCACCGAAACGGGCTTCTATTACGACATCGACAGCCCGACCCCGATCACCGAGGCGGACTTTGTCCGCATCGAAGACGAGATGCGGAAGATCGTGAAACTTGCGGAGCCGTTCGAGCGGTTCGAGCGCAAGAACGCCGACGGCAAGCAACTTGTGCTGGACATGAAGCAGAAGCTCAAGGGCGAGCACATCGACGAGGGGTTGAAGGACTACGAAAGCGTCAGCTTCTATCGGCAGGGCGAGTTCATCGACCTGTGCCGGGGGCCACACATCCCGCACGCTGGCAAGCTGGGTGCCTTCAAGGTGCTGAGCATTGCCGGGGCGTACTGGAAGAACGACGCCAAGCGTGAACAACTGCAACGCCTCTACGGCACCGCGTTCTTCGAGCAGAAGCACCTCGACGAATATCTCAAGCAAATCGAAGAAGCGAAGAAGCGCGACCACCGCGTGCTGGGTCGGCAACTGAAACTGTTCACCATCAGTCAGGTGGCCGGGCAGGGGATGATTCTGTGGATGCCGAAGGGGGCGACCCTCCGGCACGAACTGGAACAGTTCATCCGCAGCGAGTTGGTGAAGCGCGGGTACAGCCCGGTGTACACCCCGCACATCGGCAACCTGAACATGTACCGCACCAGCGGGCACTTCCCGTACTATGCCGATGCGCAGTTCCCTGCCATGTACTTCAACCCGGTCGTCAACACCGTGGAGACGTGGTACACCCTGCTGGAAAAGAAGCACCTCACCCCGGAGCGAGAGAAGGCCTTCCTGCAAGTGGTGGAGTCAGTGAGTGATGGCGAGTTCCCCAGTGGCGAGGACGACTATCCTCGCTACACCTGGGGGCAGATCAAGCTCGATGCCCGTGCCCTGCTGAACGAGTACAAAGCGGCCAGCGACACCGAAGCGAAACTGAAGTGCCTGAAGGACTGGATGAGTGGACAGGAAGGCGACCTGCTCAAGCCGATGAACTGCCCGCACCACATCCAGATCTACAAGGCCGTGCCCAAGAGCTACCGCGATCTTCCGCTGAAGCTCGCCGAGTTCGGCACTGTTTACCGCTTCGAGCAGTCCGGCGAACTCGGTGGCATGACCCGTGTTCGTGGCTTTACGCAGGACGACGCCCACTTGTTTGTGACCCCCGAGCAAGTGGAGCCGGAACTCCGCAGCGAAATCGACTTAGTGCTGCACATCCTGCGCACGCTGAACCTCACCGAGTACCGTGTACGGGTGAGTGTGCGCGAGCAGGGCAGCAGCAAGTACGTAGGTGACCCGGCCCAGTGGGATGCCGCCGAGGCCACGCTGAAAGGCATCGTCGAATCGATCCCCGGTTTGAACTGGTCGATCGGTGAAGGCGAAGCCGCGTTCTATGGCCCGAAGATCGACTTCATCGTCAAGGATTGCATTGGCCGGGAGTGGCAACTGGGCACCGTGCAACTCGACTACAACCTGCCCGCGCGGTTCGAGTTGGAGTACACCGGGGCCGACAACGCCATGCACCGCCCGGTCATGCTGCACCGGGCACCGTTCGGTTCCATGGAGCGGTTCACGGGCATTCTGATCGAGAACTTCGCCGGGCAGTTCCCGCTGTGGCTGGCCCCCGAGCAGTGCCGGGTGCTGACGATCTCCGACAAGTCTCTCGACTACGGCCACACCGTGGTGGAGCAGATGAAGGCCGCAGGCCTGCGGGTGACCAGCGACTTCCGCAGCGAGAAGGTGGGTGCGAAGGTGGCCGTCGGCAGTCAGGAGAAGATTCCGTATCTGCTGGTGGTGGGCGAGAAGGACGCGGCGGCTGGCACCGTCAGCGTGCGCGATGAGAGCATCCCGGACCTCAAGAAACGCGACCTCGGCCCGAAGCCCCTCGCCGAAGTCATCGCCATGATGCAGACCGAAATCGCCGAGAAGCGGTTGCGGAACGTGGGGTAGGTTTTGTTAGCCGCGAGATGCAATCGAGCGCGCAGGTGATTTGCGCGCTCGATTGCATCTCGCGGCTAACATCGTCTTGCTCTGTACAATTGTCCT
>JBBRME010000214.1:0-7916 GCA_038230995.1 Gemmatales bacterium | reverse complement strand
GCCGAACATCTCGCCTTCCTTGGCCAGTTGCTCGCCGGTTTCGGTGGTGCGGATGGCCCATGGGTTGAGCAACAGCATCGGGCGCTCGAGCATGTTGCCGGGGAACTTCTTCTGGTTCCGGCGTTCCAGTACATAGCGGTATTCGTCGCCAAGTTTGCGACCAGTCAGGTACACGCTGGGCACAAAGCCGGGTTGTACGCCTTGCAGTTCGACATCACGGATTTCCGCCATTGCGGCATACGGGTCAAACTCCGGAAGATACCGGGTTGCGAAGACGTGGACACGGGAGAACTTGGTGAAGTCTCGCAGTTTCACGAACACGCTCTCGGCATCGCTGGTGATGCTCTCGATGTGCAGCGGGGGCAGCCCTGCTTGTTCCAGATTGCGGGTACTGCCAAGGATGTAGCCGTTGTGCTTGACGCCCGCCACCACACGAATTCGGATGCGTTCGCCGCTGGCCTTGAGGTGCAGATCGTAGTCACCGGGCTTTAGCCCCTTCGCCACGATCATGCCATCGATAATGCTCAGTGCGGCGAACTGATCGGATCGGATCGTGCTGCCTTGCACTTCAAACAGGGCCAATTCTTCCCGTGTGGGCAGCTTGCTCTTGCCCAGGTAAGGCACACGCACATCGTCGTCTTTAGTAACGTGCAATAGCGTGCGATAGGTGTGATGATCAGTCGCCAGAGTCCAGGTGTGAGACACGCCACTGGGTGTGGTGGCTTTGATCCATGTGATGTCGGCCAGTTGACCCAATAAAACGCGACCGAGTTCATTCGTCTTGAGTGTCGCTTGGTGTGGGAGTTTGAAATCCTTGTGCTTCACTTCAACGCGCACGGCACGGTCCGGGTTGGATTCACCGGTGCGGCCCAGCATCTCGACTACGTATTCTTCGCCGAACTTGGCGAAATGCAGGTCTTCTACTTCAGCGGTGCGGTCGATGCCATTGATGCCGAAGCTGTGGCGATCTGCCACCGTCACTTTCTGGCCGGTGCTAAGGTTCTGCACCGTGCCAGTCAGCGTGATACTGACGTTGGCCAAGCGAGGGGGCACGCGGAATTCGTAGGTGGTCTCACGGTCTTCAAACAGCTTGAAGCTGGGCACATCAATCGAACTGGGCGTACCGTCGAGGTCGGTCGTAGTCATCTGCAGTCGAACGTCTTCCAGCAGGCTCAAGGTGCTGGGCTTACCGTTCACGTACAACGCAGGGCGAAGGATCAGTTGAGCAAGACGCTGCGTGAGCAGGCTTTCGCGATCGATGTGGAAGCCCGCACGCAGCTCGTACTGCTCCGCTTGGTGTTGCAACTGGCTAAGGCAAGCGAAGTCGCCTTTGGCGAGGATCATCGATCGCGGGCCGGGGCTAGTGCTGAAGGGCAGATAGATGGCACCATCTTTGTCGGCCGTGTAATCGACTTGACCGAGCCACACCTTGGCGTCGTTCACCGGGGTGTTGCTTTCGTCGAAGACGCGAATCTTCTGGCCAGCGGTCGTGGTCGTCACCACGGCGTGCAGCTTGCCCTTGCGGATGAGCGCCCGGCTGTTCTTGCCATTGCCGATGAGATCGACGACATAAACGCCGGACTTGTTGGCTTCGGGGATCGCAGGCTTGCGGTTCGGATCGGGCAGCGGAATCGTGATCGACGAACGACGCAGCGGATCGTTCGACCCCGGAATCGTGTACTCCAAGTTGGCGATCAGTCCATCAAGGTTGATGTCGGTATCGATCTCTTTGAAGTTGTTCTTGTAGTAGTTGACGGTGTTGATTTCGTACACCTTCACCAGCAGTGAAGACACATTCTTGGTGAACACTTCAAGCTTGACTGCATCACCCGGCAGGAAGTTGGCCTTGTTAATAAAGGCAAAGTCAATGTCTACCCGATCCTTCAGGGCCTTCAGTGTTTCCGGGGCCAGCATCGACGCCCACTTCTCGGCATCGCCCAGGCCCAGCGTAAGCTTGGTTTCCGCCAGCAGCGAGTTGAGGTACGAATCGAGGATGTACGATTCATAAGGCTTAATGCTGTTTTCTTCAGCGAAGAAGTGCTGGATGTAACTGCGGATGAGCGGTTCATCCTGCTCCACAATTGGTAGCAGCGTAAAGGGTGTGTAATTGGCGTTGAGTGCTGCAGGCGTCTCTGTGGCGGCTTTGCTCTCCAGCATCGGGCGCGACATGTAATACTGGTTGCGTGGCAGCTTCAGATACGCGAGAAAGCGATCCTTGTCGTAAGTTCCCTCGGCACGGTCGAACACCAGCCGGTGATACATCACGTGGGCTTTGAGTGGATTGAACACTTGTGCAAGGCGATCAGCCAGGGCCTGCATGCGTTCGAGGTAAGCTTTGGTGACAGCGCGGTCGCCGTTCCAATCATCGTCAGCACCGGGTTGCAGTTTGGTCAGGTACAAGTTGATCAGGCTACCGTTGTTCAGATAGCCTGCATCCAGCTTGATCAGTTCTTCGAGTTGGGCAATTGTCAACAGATTGTGGATCGGGAAGGCACCAAACGCGGGTGGGTGTTCTACTTGAAAATCGGCGTGGATCATCGCGACGACACCGGCCACGTCCGGGCGACTCAAACGCGACAACAACTCGCGGCGGTTCTGCCAGGAGAGTTGCTCGGTGGCCAACCAGTTCAAGGCGCTGTTCTCGTACTGGCTGAGGTTGCCGTAGGCGTTGGCTCGGCCTTGATACGATGCCCGTGCGATGAACTTAGGATCAAGTACCGATGGTAGGTTGGCAGTGGTACCGACGTTTTCTTTGCTGTGGTGGAAGGTCGTACCGAGGCGATTTTTGAGGTATTCGAGGCTCTTCTTCGGATCTTTTTCATAGGTCAGCAAGGCGTAGCGGGTTTGGATTTCCGTGAGCCGTGCCGTCTGCTTGAATCGCTCGTACCAGACCACCGTCAGCGGTTCGACCTTCTCGTACTGCGCGGTATTGAGCAGATGCAGCGCGTTGTAGTAGTAGTAATCTTCCGTGCCAGCGATGAGTTGTTTGAGTGCTGCCGGGCGATCTTTGGAGAGTGAGAAATCTTCAATGTAACCGATATCGGCCGCCTGTGAGTTTGGCATCAGGATGAGTGCTCCGACCAGCCCAGCAACGACAGTGCCAAAGAGTGCATGGAGAGATCGTTTCATGGGTAGTGTCCGTTCGAGGGAGAGTGCTGCGTTCGCGGAGTTACTCTACAAACAGACGAAACGACCCGGTCACAAGATTGTCACGCTTTGTGAACGCAGGAAAAACTGGCGGCTCGATCACGAAGTGAATAACCGGCACAGCCGGTACGTCTGGTAGGGCAGACTGTTGCGAAAGGTTCGCAGCAGCATGTCTCTTTTGCATCTCTCAGGATATTCGAATGATTCGCAAAATGTTTGCTCTCGCAGTTGTCGTGGCCTGCACCAGCTTGGCCATCTCAGCCGAAATCAAGTCCGGCCCACAGACCGGTGAAATGGTGCCCGGCCCATTCACTCCACTCAATGTGAACGGTGAATTTGCTGGCAAGAAACAATGCCTGTACTGCAAGCACGGCGATAGCCCTGTTGCCGTGGTGTTCGCTCGTACTTCGACCTGCGAACAAGCCAGCAAGCTGATCGAAAAGCTCGACGCCGAGACCGGCAAGAACACAAAGGCCGAAATGGGCTTCTACGTCGTGTTCCTGAGCGACGATGACAAGCTCGAAGCCGACCTTAAGAAGATCATCGAAGCCAAGAAACTCAAAAACGTAACCCTTTCGATCGACAGCCCGAAGGGTCCAGAGAAGTACGCACTCGATAAAGATGCCGATGTGACCGTACTGCTCTATAAGGAACGCAAAGTCGAATCCAACTACGCATTCAGCAAAGGCAAGCTGACAGACAAGGACATCGCCACCATCGTGGGTGATGTCAGCAAGATCGTTAAGTAACTTTACGCGGGTGAACAATCTAAACACCTCGGTCGGCTACGCGAACCGGGGTGTTTTCGTTTAAGTCAGCGGAACCAATCGATCAGCGAGTTGCTCCAAGGCAATCGGCACCGGCACCCTGCGTTGGATCAATCGTTCGGTTTCGACGGTCGCTTCAATGGAATCACAAAGTGTGGCTTCGCTCCAGCGCCGGGCGATGGCCTCGGCATTCGAGTAGCCACTCGTTTTGCTGGGGACCGCGTGCTTTGCACGCAACGCATCTCGCAGCAGTTCACCAAGTAATTGCACCAGCAGGCTGGCCCGTTCCCGTTGTGCTGGGCTGTCCTTCCCGGCTTCCTCAACCGTTTCAATCAAGAGTCGAGAGAGTTCCAGTGAACCTGGCTTGGCACTTGCCAGCAGACACAGCACCGATTCTCGGCAGTCCCACACTTTCTCGTTGGCAAGTGCCACGGCCCGACCCACTCGCCCTGCACTGAGCGCGACAATTGGTTCCAGCTTGTCGCTGACCAGTTCCTGTTCAGCAAGGATGGATCGAAGGTCATCATCCGTTAGGGCGTGGAATTTCAGCACCTGGGCACGAGAGATAATCGTCGCCAGTTGGCGTTCAGCACTGGTCGCCAGTAGCAGAAACACCGACCCCGGCGGCGGTTCTTCGAGAGTCTTCAGAAAGCAGTTGGCCGTCTCTTCATTGAAGTCATCCACATCTTCGATCACCGTGACTTTCCACTTGCCACGCACGGAACGCAGCGAGAGCTTCACCAACAATTCACGCATGGTCTCGATGGTGAACTCTACGCGATCTTCCGGCTTCTTGGCCGTCACAAAATCGGGGTGAGTGCCAGCTTCCACTTGAGCACACGCGGGGCATTTGTCGCAGGCGTCAAACGGTCTAGGCGAGTTTTCACACAATAGCGCCTTGGCTAACTCCACGGCAAAGCGGTGCTTACCGATGCCCTCCGGCCCGACACACAAATACGCATGACCCAACCGGCCAGCCAGATGAGCTTGGCGAAGTTGATCGACCTGTTGCGAATGCCCGCGAATTTGGTTCCACGCCATGAGCTAACTAGCTCCAGTCATGGGCCAGCAACGTTGGGCTAGGAACGGGCGAACAACATCCAAGATCCGTTGATGCACGACTTCTGCATCACCTTCTGCTGACACGACAACATGGTGCTCCGGCGTGGAACGGGCTTCGTTCAAGAACCCCGCCCGTACTCGTTCGAAGTAGTCATCGCCGCGTTGTTCAAGGCGATCTGCTGCCCGACCACGCCGGGCTTTGGCCTCTGCCACCGGCAGATCGAGCAGCACCACCAAGTCCGGGTATAACCCTGCGGTGGTGAATTCTCCGAGGCTCCAGATATCCGCCGGTTCCAGCCCACCAGCATGGCCTTGATACACCACGTTGGCCAACAGATAACGATCCGACACCACCACCTCGCCGCGGTCCAGTGCTGGACGAATCACGCGCTCCACAAGTTCCGCCCGGCTGGCCATGAACAGCAACGCTTCGGTACGCATGCTCATGGCGTTGGCCCTGCCATGCAGCAGGATTTCGCGTAGCTTCGCCCCTAATTCGGTGCCGCCCGGATCGGTGCAGATGGTCACGGTCACATTCTGCGATTGCAGCCACTCTTGAAGTAACTTCAACTGCGTGGATTTACCTGTGCCATCAAGTCCTTCGAGACTGAGGAACACGCCCTTTAGCGTTGGCATTCGTGCTCCTTGCATCAATGCGGAACCATTTCTTCGGCATGATAACTCGAGCGCACATAAGGTCCGGCCACCACCTGCTTGAAGCCCATCATGCGTGCACGGCGGGCAATGTCGTCGAACTCTTCCGGCGGCAGGAACCGATCGATCGGGATGTGCTTGAGCGTGGGGGCGAGGTACTGACCCAGCGTAAGTACATCGCAGTTGATTTCCCGCAAGTCGGCACACACATCGAAAAGTTCTTCAATGGTTTCGCCGATGCCGAGCATCAACCCCGCCTTGGTAATGATGGTCGGATCGGTTCGTTTCACACGTTCCAACAGATCCAAACTTCGGCGATACTCCGCACGGCCACGCACGACGCGATACAAACGGGGAACAGTCTCGATGTTGTGGTTGAACACTTCTGGTCGTGCTCGTGTGACAACATCAATTGCTTCACCATTGCCCATAAAATCCGGCGTGAGCACTTCCACGGCTGACTCTGGCATCCGCTTGCGGACTGCTCGTATGCACTCAGCAAAATGCTCGGCCCCGCCGTCGGGCAGATCGTCCCGGGTGACTGACGTAATCACCATATGCTTGAGTCCCAACCTTGCTGCGGCTTCCGCCAGGCGTGCCGGTTCATCGGCCAACACTTCGTCGGGCACTCCCCCCTTGGGCACCGAACAAAAGCCACACGGGCGTGTGCACATGTTGCCAAGTACCATGAAGGTTGCAGTACGGCGGCTCCAGCAGTCGGGCCGGTTCGGGCAGCGGGCACTTTCGCAAACGGTTTCGAGGCCAAGTTCTTGGATCAGGCCATTGGTAAAGAAGTTCTCGTTCCCCGTAGGAAGCGGGCGCTTTAACCAATCGGGTAGGCGGCGGGCGGGGATGGGTGGCCGTTCAACAACGCTCAAGGAACGCATCATGATCCGTACTTCGTGTATCTTCTCCTCTTGAGTGTAGTCGGGCCGGGTTTGTGTTCCAGTGAAGGATCCAATCGATGAACAGCGTTCGCCCGTGGGTGTGGCCTTTCCTTGCCGCGTTGGTCGTGACAATTCTCAACGCCTACAAGCCCGTGGTCGTAGATGACACCGCGTATTTGTTCCACGCCCGGCACATCGCACTACACCCGACTCAACCCTACGATTTCAGCCTTTTCTGGTACCATCAACCGGAAAAGGCGATGAACATTTTGCTGCCTCCTATGTTGCCATACTGGTTGGCACTCGGCATCCGGTTGTTTGGCGAAAATGTCATTTTGCTGAAGCTCTGGCTCTTTCCATTCGTGTGGCTGTTGGCCGTCGCGGTGCGGTCGTTATTCCGCAGGTTCATGCCGTTCGATTCGCTAGCACCTTCCATCGCCTTTCTTTTCAGCCCGATTGTGCTACCGATGGTCAACGTCATGCTCGATGTGCCCGCGTTGGCATTGGGTTTGGCTGGTGTCGCGTTATTCCTGAATTACGCCGAATCGCCAAGATGGTGGAAGGTACTCCTCGCCGGGGTCTTGTGCGGGCTGGCGATGCAGACGAAGTACACCATGTTGTTCACGCCCTGCTTGTTTGTGCTTTATGCACTGACTCGTTCGATGAAGTTGTTGATCCCTGCACTGTTTGCGTTGTGCGTTGCTTATGGTCTCTTTGCCGCATGGGAGTACTTCGTGTTCTGCCAGGCCGGCGAGTCGCACTTCCTGCACCATGCCGCCGATCAAGGCACCGGCGGAAGTATCGTCGAAAAGCTCCAAGAAAAGTGGCAATCCGCCAGTAGTAACGGTGCATCATTACTAAGTCATTTGGGCCTGATGCTGGGTGGTTGGTCGGTGTGGTGCCTGGCCAGTTGCAACTGGACACCCGCTCTGCGTAAGTTGAGTATTAGGCTTTGCCTGATTGGTTGCACCTTCAGCGTCATCACTCTGGCTGGTGCAATGTTTCTCTCAGAATCTGCTTCCGTCATTCTGCCCGGCAACAACGGTGCAGCCGCACGACTGGAATGGCCAACACTCTTTTCAGTAGGTACGGCGTTACTCGCAGCGCTCACTCTCACCACGCTGACATTTCTCGGTTGGTCGATCCTGCCAAACCGCTCCAGTCTTGTCTTTCTTGTCGGCTGGGTCATTATGGAATGCGCCTCCACGGCACTGCTTTCACCGTTCCCGGCGGGTCGGCGGGTTTTGGGTGTGGCAACGGCAGCAAGTCTGCTGGCCATGTTCTTGGCCGTGCGTTTTTCCCGTTATGGCACGATCCCCTTCGTTCCACGCTGGCCCATGTGGGTACCAATTGCCAGCGGATTGTTGCTCTTTGCCGTCGATACCTGGGATGCTTGTGC
>JBBRME010000213.1:0-7944 GCA_038230995.1 Gemmatales bacterium | reverse complement strand
ATTCGCTTGCAGTGGCCACATTGGGATCTCTTCCGAGATGGCTGCCCCGGTGGTGAGACAACCGCTGATGTCGGTACCCGTGCTGACCGGGTGATCGCTCGACTTCGCCAACTTGGGACGGATGCCCTACTGTTTTCTAGCGGCCACCTGCTTCGTGTGCTTGTGGCCCGTTGGCTCGGGTTGGCACCGGATCATGGTCGGCTGTTCGCCTTGGGCACCGCTTCCATCAGTCAGCTTGGCTATGATCACGATCTCACCGAACCGTGCCTGAAATTGTGGAACGATCGCGGTCACTTGGATCAGTAGTTACACCCCGGCATAGCTCTTCTGAAACGCTGCAACACCGGCACCCACTGGTACACTGTAGCCGTTGTCGTTCAACGTCAGTTCCAAGGCGGCGATGGCCCCGAGAACATCGAACGCATCGACGTAGCCCATGTGGCTCAGTCGCCAGATCTTCCCCTTCATGTTGTCCTGCCCGTCGGCGAATTTGAAGCCATGCTTCTTCTCCATCGCCTTCAAAATGGCCGAACCATCGACACCATCGGGCACGGTAATCACCGTCAACCCGTTATTCGGGCGCTCGGCAAACAGGCTCAATCCCAGCGCCTGCACCGCGGCCCGGCAAGCCGTGGCCATCTTGGCGTGGCGTGCCCACAGGTTCTCGATCCCCTCGGCACGAATCCGTTTCAAGCTGACCAATTGAGCTTTGATGAGCGTGTTGGCCGGGGTGAACGGCGTGTCGTGCTCGGCCCACTTCGCCAAGCATCGGCGTAGGTCGAAGTAGAAACCACGTACCGGCGTGGCGTCCATCACCGCTTTGGCTTTGGTACTGACGCTGACATACGCGAGACCAGGTGGCAGCATCAGTGCCTTCTGCGATCCACTCACAAGAATGTCGATGCCCCAGTCGTCGGTGTGGCATTCCATTGCACCAAGGCCGGAGATGCCGTCGACGATGAGCAACGCTTCCGTACTGGCCACGAGTTTGCCGAAGGCTTCGATGTCGTGACCAACGCCGGTACTGGTTTCGCTCAGCGTGGCAAACACCGCTTTGGCACCGGGGTTGTTCTTGAGGGCTTGCTCCAGCATGGCGGGTGTCACCGCCTGACCATACGGCACTTCCACGAGCACGATGGTGGCCCCCATGGCCTTCAGCACACTTTTCCAGCGTTCGCCCCAACGGCCAGCGCTGAGCAAGATCACTTGGTTGCCAGGGGCCAGCACACTGGTCACGGCCGCTTCCATACCACCGGTGCCGCTGCTTGTCAGCGTGACCACTGGCTGCTTCGTTTGAAACACATAATGCAATTCTTCGGACACGGCCTTGAAGATGGCCTTAGCCTCGGCACTGCGGTGATACCCCACCGGCTTGGCCAGTTCGAGGAGCGTCTCTTCGGGCACCGGAGTAGGGCCAGGGGTGAACAACCGAGTCTTCATCGTGACGGTCAACCTTCTTGATAAGAACAGCACAGTGTATTTTAGGGCGCTCGGTTGTTCCTGATAGAAGTGTTTTCATGGGCACGACGATCGGGTGATGGTGGATGCACGAGCTATCGGGTGTGCGTCACGTTTCACCAGCACTCTCAGCATTTTGGTAAACTGCAAACATGAGCGACGACTCGGCTTTGCCTTGGCACCGCCACACGCGCCACGACCTGACCTCCCGGCTCATCACCTTGGGCTTGGTGGTGTGGCTCGTTTGTTCCCTCGGTGCCATCTGGTGCCTGCTGCCCCAGCAGAACTTCCTGCCGCTGCACCCAGGCGCGGTCGTGTGCTTGTTGCTGTTGTGTTTCGGCGCGTTACTTTCGCAACTTTATCGTCTGAGCGGGTTGATGATCCCGGCTTCGATGACTGCATTGGCCTGTCTGGTCGTGGCGGCTGTGCAAGGCCACACCACGATGCTCACCATGCCGCTGAGTCTTCAGAGCATCTTCGTCGGGGCTGTTTTGGTGCTAAGTGGGTTGGCGAGTTTACGCGTGGTACAGGTGAGCAACAAGCAAATGTCGATCCCGCTTTTACGCGGACCGCTTGTTTGGTTCTTCCTTTTCTGTGCTGTGCGTGGCCTTGTACTGCTCGCGTTGGCCTATCTCATTCTGTTCAGTTCACCGGCTGGTCTGATTCCCGTCGGTGGTGCTTTCGTCGAGTGGATCAGCATCATCACGCACAGCGAAGTGGTACTGCTGACGGTGTGCCTCGTCGTGTGGACAACGATGCACCACACTCGTGGGCTCTTCGAACTCAGCGTGGAATGGTGTGTTCGCCCGTGGTTGTACCGCATCCGTTGGACTGGCGCCGGCACGAGAACCGTACCTATTCTCGGCCCATGCGTGGTGATTGCCAACCACGGCAGTTGGCCTGATCCTGTGTTCCTCGGTATTGCCTTGCCGCGCCCGATGACGGCGATCATGACCCAGAGTTTCTACAACGTCTGGTTCCTGCGCCCGATCTTGAAGCACATCTTCCGTGTCATTGTGGTACCGGAGCAACCCGTCCGCCGCGATACACCTGAAGTCGACCAAGCCGTAGCAGCGCTTGATCGTGGCGAGATGGTCGTGATCTACCCTGAAGGCTACCTGCGCCGACGGGAAGACCAACCGCTGAAGCGTTTCGGTCAGGGTGTCTGGCACATTCTCCGTGCCCGGCCGGATACCCCCGTGGTGCCGTGCTGGATCGAAGGCTCGTGGGGAGGCAAGTTTAGTCACGCTGGTGGCCTACCGGGTGCCAAGTGCAAGAAGATGGACATCTTCCGCAGTATCGAGATTCGCATGATGCCGCCGGTGGTGGTGCCCCCAGAGATGCTGGCCGAAGGCATGGCCACGCGGCTGTACTTGATGAACCGCGTGATCGACGCCCACAACTCGGGGGCCTCCACGCCGCTGCCACACGTGAACGCAACCAGTAGCGGATCGACCGAATCATGACCTTTACCAACGCCCGCTTGATACTGCCCGACCGTATCACCCAGCCGACTTCGCTGACCGTGCAAGACGGACGGATTCACTCCATTGGCACATCGGCGAAAGATGCCATCGACCTCGGTGGTAAGTTCCTCTCGCCCGGGTTTGTGGACATCCACGTCCACGGTGGTGCTGGTGCGGACTTCATGGACCTCACGCCGGAAGCCTTCCGCACCGTGTGCCATTGCCACGCCCGCCACGGTACCACCACGCTCACACCCACCAGCACCGTGGCGACCCACACCCAGTACAAGCAGTTCCTTGTACTGTGCCAGCAGCTACGCCACACAGACACCGGTGGCGCACGGATCGTCGGTGGGCATTTATACGGCCCATACTTTCATCCACCGGCGAAGGGCTGTCATCCCAGTGCCGACTTCCTCACTCCACAGCCGGAGCAAGACGACGAACTGTTGAAGTTCGCGGGTACTGGTCTTGTCACCCTCACCGTGGCCCCGGAGACACCCGGCACCGAGCGATTGGTCAAAGCCGCCCGAGCAAAGGGTTTGCTCGTCACCGCTGGGCATACCTTCGGCACATACCAACCAATGGAAGCGGCCATCGACTGGGGCGTGCGTCACGTTGATCATCTCTTCTGTGCGATGTCCGACCGGGCCAGATTGCGACAGACCCAAGCCTTCCCCATGCGTGCGGGTGTCATGGAAGCCACGCTGGCTCATGATGAATTAACCACGGAAGTGATTGCCGATGGCTGGCACCTGAGCCGGGAACTGTTGCTGACGGCCTATCGCATCAAAGGTGCGGATCGCCTGGCGTTGGTGAGCGATTCGATGCGTGCCGTGGACGAACCGGATGGTGAATACTGGTTCGGTTCCACCGAGAACGGCGAACGTATCCGGCGGCGTGGTGAAGTGGGCGTGACCCTTGACGGCACCGGCTTGGCCAGCGGAGTCATGGCCCTCGATCACGGTGTGCGTACCTTTTACAAGCTGACCAATGCACCGCTGCACGAAGTGATCCGCATGGCCACGCTCACCCCAGCCCGCATCCTCGGGTTGCAAAACGAATGCGGCCAGTTAGCCGTGGGCCTGCGAGCTGACCTGGTGGTGTTGAATGAATCGCTTGCGGTGGAGCAAGTGTACGGGGGTGGGGAGCGGGAGGGGTAGCTCATGCCCTCGCCCCGGTGGCCGGGGAGAGGGTGGCCGTCAGGCCGGGTGAGGGGAGTTGAGCCTGCCCGCGTTAGCGGCAGGAGTCGGTGACAAGACCCCTCACCCGATTGTTCGCTACGCTCCAATCGACCTCTCCCCGCAAGCGGGGCGAGGTGTTACATCGCACGGACCTATCGACTTCATTTTGTCTTGCGTGCGGTGCTGGTGCAGGCCAAGGCCTACACCAAACACATTGCGGCGTGATGTCGTGACGTCTCACGGTGCCAGGCGATCCACCACCCACACGCCATTGACCAGGCGGAAGCGGATGCGGTCGTGCAACCGGCTGGGCCGACCATGCCAGAACTCGAACACCGTGGGCACAATGCGGTAACCGCCCCAGTGCGGTGGGCGTGGTGGCTCACCGTTCTCGAATCGAGTCAGTAACTGCTTCTGCTGTTCTTCCAGTACGCTGCGTCCGGAAATGACTTCACTCTGCGGGCTGCTCCACGCACCCAAGCGTGACCCCATCGGTCGTTGTTGGTAGTAGTCGTCGCTCTCCTGCGCCGTAGTCTTCTCGGCTTTGCCTTCGATGCGAACTTGGCGTTCGAGTTCATGCCAGAGGAACATCATGGCCACGTGCGGGTTGGCCGCCATCTCGTCGCCTTTGCGGCTGTTGTAATTGGTGAAGAAGCAGAACCCGCGTTCATCGAACAACTTCAACAGAACCGTGCGGGCGCTGGGCACACCGGTTGGTGTGGCGGTGGCCAACGTGAAGGCATTGGGTTCCAACAGGTTCGCCGCTGCTGCCTGATCAAACCATTGATGAAACAGGGCGAATGGATCATTTCCGGCATCGGTTTCGGACAGCCCGGCCAGGGTGTAATCGCGGCGAAGATCGGCAAGCGAAGGCATGAGAAATTCATCCAATTGGAATGATGATTCACGTTCAAGGATGGTAGTCGTTCCATCAGGCTCGCCAAGTCATCGACTGTTCCTGATTTTTACCGATTGCCTTCCGTTACCCTCACTGAGATAACAACAACACTCTCTCTCCAGGCCTTTTGGGTTGCCAAGCATGACAAATGAACCCCGTATTCTCAGCTTAATACTAGGTGGCGGTCGTGGGACACGCTTGTTTCCCCTCACGAAAAGTCGTGCCAAGCCGGCTGTACCGGTCGCCGGCAAATACCGCCTCATCGATATCCCCATCTCCAACTGCTTGAACTCCGATCTGCGGAACATCTACGTTCTCACGCAGTTTCTCAGTGTGAGCCTGCACCGGCATATTGCCAACACTTACAAGTTCGACATGTTCAGCAAGGGTTTCGTCGAAATTCTGGCCGCACAGCAGGCTTACGAAGACCACATCGGCTGGTACCAGGGCACCGCCGACGCCGTACGCCAGAACTTTGCCTACATCGAACGCGACGAACCGGATGAAGTGTTGATCCTTTCTGGCGATCAACTTTACCGCATGGACTACCGTGCCATGATCGAGACACACCGCAAGAGCGGCGCTGATGTGACCATTGCCTGCATTCCAGTGAAGGAACAGCAGACCAGCGGTTTCGGCCTCATGCGGATTGACGACGAAGGCCGCGTCAAGAGCTTTACCGAAAAACCCAAGTCGGCGGATGCACGGGATCCGTATTACACGCCGAAGGAGTGGATCGAAAGCAAGGGCATCCCATGCAATGATCGGCACTATCTCGCCAACATGGGTATCTACCTCTTCAAAACGAAAAAGCTCTACGAGATGCTGAACACGCCGGTGTTGGACTCCTTGCACAATCAGCACCGTCCGCCTCATGACTTCGGCAGCAACGTGTTCCCGAACTATGTGGAATCGGCCAATATTCAGGCCCACATGTTTGATGGCTTCTGGGAAGACTTGGGAACAATCAGCAGTTATCACGAAGTGAGCCTAGCCCTAGGCGATACCGTGCCACCGTTCGACTTCTACACCGTTGATGAAGCGATTTACACCCGCAGCAGAAACCTGCCCGCCAGTAAGTTCGACGGGGCCACGATCAGTAATAGCATCGTGTCCGATGGATGCAGAATTGGTTCTGCTTCCGTGATTGAACGCTGTCTGATCGGAGTGCGTGCAAGCATCGGCAACAATTGTCACTTGAAAGAAACCGTGGTGATTGGCTCGGATGGTTATGAATCCGAGAAGGATACTGTTGCAAACATCGCACTGGGCCGACCGAACTGCAGCATCGGCGATGGCTCAATCATTACACGGGCGATCCTTGATAAGGACTGCCGCATTGGAAAAGGCGTGAGGCTCACGAACGAGAAGAAACTACAAGTTGCCGACGACCCGAACGGTCAGTGGCACATCCGCGATGGAATTATCTGCATCCCACGGGCCGGTGTCATCCCCGACGGCACGGTGATTTGACCCATTGGTTTTCCGGTACTAGGAACTGACGTGCGTTCGGCGTCCGACGCATGAGTTCGATACCGGCGATCTGTTCATGCCTGCTACCGTACTTCAAATTCCTCCCGGCCCCGACACTACGGTTCCGGGTCAGTTGCGCCGACGTGTCTGGACAGCCCCGGCCGTCCGCTCGCACTCCGTGGTTTGTCTGACCCTCAGCAAGCTGTACGTGGCACCGGCCAACGCTACTCTGAAGCCCGAAGCCGCCAAGGCTATTGAAACGTCATTCGACTTGGAAGAGAGTTTCGGCCCGCTGGCTACGGTCATCAATCTGCCCAGTGTTGTTCGTGTTCGGCTCGATCTTCTGCGTCATTTGCTCACCATCGATTATCGCCGTCAATCGCCACTCACAGGGCCAACGGTGTCGATCCAACTTGAATTCGAAAACAGCACAACAGCCGACGAAGTGTACACGAAACTGTGGCGTCGCCTTGGTGAAGATGTCAAACTCGTGCAACAACAAAGTGGCCCTTGGGAATTGGCCCGCGTACCCGTGGCCTTCATGGCTGGGGTACTGGTGGCCACGCTGGCCCTGAGCCTTACTGCCAATGCGATGACGGATCTCGCCCACCCGCAAACACCAAACCTGCTCGCCCCTCTCGCCAAGGCCGATTGGCGATGGGTCTGCTGTTTGAGCGGCATGGTGCTGGCAGGCTTGCAAATTTGGCTCTATCGCCGATTGACCAGACCACCCAAACGACTCGAACTCGCCCGCGTTTAATCAGGCCCTGTCACAATTGGCCAAGACACAAGAGTTTTCTCATGACCCGTGATGATGTTGTTGATCTGCTTGGCCGAATTCCGCCAGAGTACCTCACGAAGACCGTACTCAGCATGCGCGGCAACAACGCGGTAACGATCGACGCCATCATCATTCGCGAAGATAGCTACATGGTGGTGCGCGGTCGCGAAGCTGGCACCAATGACGAAGGCCGGATTTTCTACCTCGCCTACGAAGACGTTCTGTACATCAAGATCGATCTCACCTTGAAGGTGGAAGACGTGCTGAACATGTACGGACACGTCGAACCGGTCAAGGTTGCACCAGCGGAAAGTTTGTCGTCAAGTGTTGTGGAGAAAACGCCACCACCAGCAGAATTGCAAGACCCAGCATCCATTGCCAAGCAAAACCTGCTTGCCCGAATCCGTGCGGCCCGCACCGCGGCCAGTGTCACATCCTGATCTCAAGGAAGTTCCGGAGCAGTGTCGGCCCTTCGGTGGTGAGGAAGCTCTCGGGGTGGAATTGCACACCGTGCAGCGGCCACGTTTTATGGCGAACCCCCATGATCTCACCTTCGGTCGTCCAGGCGCTCACCTCGAAGTCCGGGTTGTTCCAGCTTTCTTTCTCGATCACCAGCGAGTGATACCGCGTGGCTTCAAACGGGTTGCTCATGCCCGCGAACACCCCTCGGCCATCGTGATGAAT
>JBBRME010000212.1:0-8002 GCA_038230995.1 Gemmatales bacterium | reverse complement strand
ATGGGGGCCAGTTTCCTCATCTATGCCCGGCTCACCGAAGACCTTGCTTACGATCAACTCACGCACACCGGACGAACGCTGGTGCCACCCATCGTGGCCAGGTTGCACAGCAGCCACAACGATGAGCTCCGCGCGGGTCTTGCCGAGTTCCAAAAGCAGGCCGAGGAAACCTGGCCCGAAAACCTGAAGGGCTACCGCTACAAGCTCATCATCCCCAATGCCACGGAAACCGAACGCCAGCCCGATGCGGATGATGGCCCCAGCCTGCGGCAATTCGACGACAACCCCAATCAACGTGAGGCGGATCGCCGGCTGCGTCAGGAGCACCGCTACGTTTATTACGGCGCGGTGCGAGCTTCGAATTCCTGCGTGGTGTGCCATCGCAGTGAAACCATGCTGACCGCGTTCTACGGCAATCAACCCGCCACGCCCGAAAAAATCATACGACTTGCCAACCCGAACTTACAACCCGGCGACCTCATGGCCATCGCCCGGGTTGAACTCTCCACGGAGTTCATCGAGGACGGCCTGCATACCAACCGTGCCTGGCTTATTGCATTTGCGGTCTTCACCACGATTGCCATCCTCGCGGGCATCTATGTCATCATCCGGTACGTGATTGTTCGTCCAGTAAAAGAGTTGAAAGCCACGACCGATGCCATTGCAGATGGCAACTACACCGTGCGATCCGGCGTGCGCACCGGCGACGAATTTGAAGACTTGAGCCAAGCCTTCAACAGGATGCTCACGAACCTGATCCAGACTCAGGAACGCAACAAGGAACTGCTCACGAAGTTGGAAGTGAAGCTCGACGAGTTGGCCCGCACAAATTTGGAATTGCATCAATCGAACTCGATGAAGTCCGAGTATCTCACGACGATGTCACACGAGTTGCGAACTCCTTTGAACAGCGTCATCGGCTTCAGCGAGACGTTACTCAACGCAGACAACTTGAGCGAGAAGCAAGTCCGCTGGGCGGCGAACATCCACGATAGCGGCAAGAGTCTGTTGGCCCTCATCAATGATGTACTCGATTTAGCCAGAGCCGAATCCGGCAAAATGCGTGTGAAACCCGAAGTGCTGAATGTGCCCACCTTCTGCGAACAGCTCGGTACGTTGTTCCGCCAGCAGGCCGAAAAGAAGGAGATCGAACTCCTAGTTCTTGTCGATCCTGACACAACAGACATCCGCACGGATGGGGGCAAACTTCGGCAAATTCTCTCGAACCTGTTGTCGAACGCCGTGAAGTTCACCCCGGATGGCGGGCGCATCACACTCAAAGCAGAAGTTCAGAACGACACTGCAATGTTCACAGTAACCGACACCGGTATCGGCATCGCCGCGGAGCATCAGGCTGTGGTGTTCCAGAAGTTCCGTCAAACCTCGGCGATGCTCACCCGAGAAGCGGGTGGTACGGGGTTGGGTTTGTCCATTGTCCGTGAGTTGGCCAAGTTGCTGGGCGGCGATGTGAAACTGTTCAGTGAGATTGGTCGGGGCAGTACCTTTACCATCACGATCCCCAGTGAATTACCGGGCGATCCTCTCGCGGCGTTCGCCGAGGAGCCACTGGAGCAGATGACGATTGTGAATGATTGAATCACCAGTGGCTGTTCGGGCCAACGGGCACAGCAATCTGCGCACTGGTGGCGTCCCACTCACTCCAACCGGCTGGCGGGCCACTTTCGAGAAACGGCGAAATCAGTTCGTCGAACTCGCCCAAGCTACTCAACATGTTGAAGCGATGCTGTACCTGCTTAGGCAATCGAAGTGCCTTGGTGTACCAACTGGCCACCTTGCGGAACTGGCTGCAACCGAGTTTCTCCAGCCCGCTTCGCCAATCAATCAAGCGAACCAAGTGAGTGCGCATGAACTGCAAACGCTGATGATACGTGGCTCGTGGGCCAGACTCCCCGGTGTGAATCCACTGATCAAGCTGACGGAAGAACCACGGGTTGCTGAGTGCCCCGCGGCCGATGGCCACGCCATGGCAGCCGGTCTGTTCGATCAGCTTGGCCGCATCCTCAATACTGCGCACATCGCCGTTACCGAAGACGGGGATCGACTCCACTGCCGCAACCACAGCGCGAATGCCATCAGGGCTGATGATGCCCGTGAAGCCTTGTTCACGGGTGCGCCCGTGGATGGTGACAGCTTTCACGCCGATCTGCTCAAACTCACGAGCGAAGTACGGCGCGGTGAGTTGGTCACTGTCCCAACCCAATCGCATCTTCACCGTCACCGGGATTTTCACCGCGTCAACCACGCTCTTCACCAGCTTCACGGTGCCACCGGTGGTGTCGCACATCATGGCACTACCACCACCCACACGCACCACTTTGCGCACCGGGCAACCCATGTTGATGTCCACCATGCTATAGCCATGGGCTTCGAGCCACTGTGCTGCACCGGCCATCTCGCTGGGCACACCACCGAAGATCTGCACACTCAACGGGCGGTCATCTGCTCCGGTGACGAGCAGTTCTAGGGTCTTCTTCGATTGCTCGATGATCGACCGGGCATTAACCAGATCCGTGGTACACAGACCAACGCCACCAATGTCGCGGATACTTCGGCGGAACGGGTAGTTGGTGTACCCGGCCAGCGGAGCCAGCGTGAAGCGGCTTTGCAGGGCCACCGGGCCAATGTGCAACGGTTCGCGGTAGTGTTGCGGCGGTGCAGGCAGTGCTACCGCCATTTCGAGAGTCTCGGTCATGCAGGAAGTGTAGCAGATGGGTTCAACTTAACTCACACGGACAGTGGTAGGCGATTTCAACATGGCCATGAGTCGACGGCAGAACTCGGGCAGATCGTCTGGCCCGCGACAGGTGAGGAGGCTGCCATCGACGATGGTCGATTCATCGCGGTAGATCGCCCCGGCCATGCGGACGTCATCACGGATGCCCGGGCTGCATGTGACCGTGCGGCCATCGAGCGTACCCGCGCTGATGAGCACCTGGGCACCGTGACCAATCGCCGCCACCATCCGCCCACTTTCAAGGAAGGTACGCGCCAAATCCACAGCTTCGCTGCGCAACCTCAAGAGTTCCGTGGCCCGGCCATCGGGGATGACCAGCAGGTCAAACGACTCGGAATTCACTGAGCGCAATGGGGCATCGGGTTCGATGGTGTAGCCGTGTTGGCCGTGTACCGCGTGCATCAGTGGCGTCGACAGTGTCACGTCCACGCCTTCTTCCTTGAGGCGATACCACGGCACATAGACGGAAAGTTCCTCGAAACCGTCGTCGATGAGCAGAAGGGCTTTCATGGGCAATCCAAGTATGAAACTAGAATGAAGACGGGAATATCGCCCCGGATCGAATCCGACTAGGGGAAGTTTATCTTAGGCGATTCGGGTACAACGCCACTACTTCCGTAACGTGTCGATCTCCAAACTCTGATGCATGATGTGGGTGCGGTTCCAAGTGTATGTGATTTCCAGAGTGCCACTGCTGCTGAGGATCATCGCTGGGTAGCTGTATTCTCCCATGGCGGTTTCTAAATCCTTCATCTTCTTCCAGGTTGCACCGCCGTCGGTACTGCGGGCAAGGCTGATCGGTGTGCGGGCCACGCCGGTTGGGTTGTAGATGAGGAAGAGTTCCTTCTCGCCGGACTGCACCACGTCGATCCCGGAGCTTGGGTTGAACAAGGTGGTTGGTTCCGCCGGACTGAAGGTCACTCCGCCATCAGTACTGGTGGCTTGGCAAATCTTAAGTGGGTCTTTTGACCGCATGAGGGCCACTACGGTTTCTTGTTTGTCGCCTCGGGTGTAAAGCGTCGGTTGAATTTGGGCGAAGCTGTCTTTCGTGGGGAAGGGATTGGAGCGAGTCCAGGTGACACCATCATCGGTACTGCGATCCACGTAGGGCGTCCAGTTGCGGTAGGTTTCCACGGAGGTGCCCGCCAAGATCGTGCCATTCTTCAATTGAATGGGCTTGGCCCGCACCGGGCCGTAGAACCCGGCGGGCATCATCGTGGGTTTGCTCCACGTTTTGCCATCGTCGATACTTGTTCGCAGGTAGCCCGTCCACGTTTGAGGTGTTGGGCCAGCCTTATACCAAAGGATCAGTTTACCCTGAGTGGTGCGAAACAGTACCGGGTTCCAGCAGGGTTGGCCCGGCTCGGTGGCTAGAACTTCGGGTTTGCTCCAGGCTTTACCGTCGAAGCGGGCGCACCAGATTTGCACGTCCTTCGCCCCTTCGTCCTTCCCGGCAAACCATGCGGCGAGGAGTTGCTTGTTCGGCTGTTCCACCAAAGTGGAAGCATGACATCCCGGCGTCGGTGGTTTCTCAAAGATGAACATGGTGAAGACTCGTGAATGAATTCCCTGGCTGCTAGCCAACAATACAGCCTGGGCCGATACTGTGTCTACCTTCTCGACTCAGGACGATACCATGCCGACGCTTGCTGAACTGGCCAAGATGTTCGACCACAGCCTGCTTCAACCGATCATGACCGATGCAGATCTGGAAAAGGGGCTGATTCTGGCCCGTGAGTACAACGTGGCTTCGGTGTGCATCAAGCCGTATGCCGTGAAGCTGGCCGCGAAGTTGTTGGCAGGCAGCACTGTTCAAGCCAGCACCACGATTGGCTTCCCGCATGGTGGACACGTCACCGCTATCAAAGTGGCCGAGAGCGAAATCGCCTTGGCTGACGGGGCCACGGAACTCGACATGGTGGTAAACATTGGCAAGGTACTCAGTGGCGAATGGAACTACGTGGCGAGCGACATTGAAGCCGTGGTGCGTGTCGCTCATGCTGCCCAGGCCAAGGTGAAAGTGATCTTCGAGAATGCCTTCCTGAAAGACGTTCACAAGATCGAACTCTGCAAAATCTGTGGCGATGTGCGGGCCGATTGGGTGAAGACCAGCACCGGTTACGCCGAGACCGGGGCCACCATTGAAGACCTGAAACTGATGCGTCAGCACAGCCCGGCCCACGTTCAGGTGAAAGCGGCCGGTGGTGTGCGCACCTATGAAAAACTACTTGAAGTGCATTCCATCGGAGTGACTCGAGTCGGGGCCACCGCCACCAAGGTGATCCTCGACGAAGCCAAGGCGAAGATGGGATAGCATCGAGCCTGCAGGCGTGAGCAGCAGGAGTGTGTGTTTTTAAAACTCCTGCTGCTCTACGCATGCAGCGCCATGCCCAACCACGCGGCACGGGCAGCTTCGCCAACGCTTTCCGTCATGCTGGGGTGCCCGTGGATCATGCGGGCGATATCTTCCGCGCTGCCGTGGTACTCCATCACCGCCACGGCTTCGGCAATTAGATCCGATGCTCGTGCGCCAAGGATGTGCACACCGAGCAAGCGGTCGGTGGTGGCATCCGTTAGCACTTTCACGAAGCCATCGGTTTCGTCCATCGCCCGTGCCCGCCCACTGGCGGCAAACGGGAACTTACCCACTTTGTACTTCGTACCGGCGGCCTTGAGTTGCTCTTCGTTCAAGCCCACGCTGGCCACTTCCGGCCAGATGTAAATGGCACTGGGGATGCAGTCGTAGTTGAGGTGTGGCTTCTGCCCGGCCAGCAGTTCCGCCACGGCAATGCCTTCTTCACTGGCCTTGTGGGCCAGCATCGGCCCGTCGATCACATCGCCCACCGCATACACATTCGGCACGTTGGTGCGGAACTGCTTATCGACTGCAATCTTGCCGCTCTTGGCGTCGAACTTCACCCCGGCTTGTTCCAAACCAAGGCCGATGGTGTACGGCCTGCGGCCCACGGCTACCAGGATCTTGTCGCCGTTGAAGGTCACACGCGAACCATCTTTGGCTTCGGCATGCACAGTCAATTGCGAGCCACCCAGCACGCCCACTTCCTGTGTGTAGCCTGTGACCTTGGTTTCGAGATGGATCTGGAAGCCTTGCTTGGTGAGCAACGCCTGCACGCGGTTAGCCACTTCGCCATCGCACACGGTCAGCAATCTGGGCAGGAACTCCAGCACCGTCACTTGCGAACCCAACCGCTTCCACACCGATCCCAGTTCCAGGCCGATGTATCCGCCACCCACAATGATGAGGTGCTTCGGCACGCTCTCGAAGTTCAACGCCTCGGTGCTGCCGACGACGTTTTTGCCGTCGAACTTCAGGAACGGCAATTCGGTGCTTTCACTGCCCGTGGCAATCAGGATGTTCTTCCCGGTGATGGTTGTCACCGTACCGTCTTCCGCCGTGATGTTCACCTGCGAGGCACTCGCCATCGCCCCGGTGCCGAAGTACGCCGTCACCTTGTTCTTTTTGAACAGCATGCCAATGCCGCTGGTCAGGCTCTTCACCACGTCGTCTTTCCGCTTCATCATCTCCGGCAAGTCGAGACTCACGCCATTGACCTTCACGCCGTGCTTGTGCAGCTTGTGCAGTGCCACGTCGTAAAGTTCGCTGCTGTCGAGCAGAGCCTTGCTAGGGATGCAACCGACATTGAGGCACGTTCCGCCGAGGGCTTTGTTGGGCCGCTTCTCGATGCACGCCACCTTCAGGCCAAGTTGCGAGGCACGGATGGCCGCCACGTAACCCGCCGGGCCAGCCCCAATAACGACCAGATCGAACGACTCGGACATGAGCGAAAGTTCCTGCAAGACGATGTGAAATCAGTATAGGGAAGGGCTTTCGGCCATCGATTTTATGGACTTGCAAAACGTCGTTCTGGCGCGTTGCCTTGTTTATCAGGGATGTGTGTACCCCTCGTGAGAATCATTTTACAAGATGTGAGAAATGAACATGAGAATGACAAGTGGGTGTTTTCGGTGCGTCCGGGCGGTGATAGCAGGTCGTTTTGGGGTCAATCTCGCCCGGAATCAGTGGAACAGAACCGTGTCCGTGCAAAAGTACCTTGTTGGAGCGATGGGAAGCAGTGAGAGGTGCGGCGACACACGGAAACCTCGTGCCGCTCAATCATGTGTCTTTCCGACATTGTTTTTACTAGATTGTCGTTAGTCTTTGATTCACGTGTTCCAAGTCAGCCGGAGTTCCCCAGTGCAACCCGACTTAAAACGTATAAGTGCTCTCTTCCTTGAAGCTTCAGAGTTGCCGGATTCGGCTGCTGGAGCTGCGTACTTGGATCGAGAATGCGGAGCCGATCTCGAATTACGACAACAGGTTGATGTACTGATCAACGCCTATCTGCACCTGCACTCTCAAGCAGTTGAATCCCGAAGAGATGTCGATGTCGAGGGGAAATTAGAAGCTGAACTACCTGAATCGGATGCGAACAAAGATCATCACCTTGATCTGGCTACTGGCACCTTTCTTACCGCAGATTTTCAACAGGCTGCTACTGAGGATTTTCAACAGAAGGTCGCTACTGGCACTTTTGCAAACGACGTGTCCAGAACTGATAGACACACGACTTCCATGATTGGCACGGTCATTGCGGGTCGATATACGCTGATGGAGCTCTTGGGCGAAGGTGGAATGGGTTCGGTTTATATGGCTTATCAAACCGAGCCGATCAAGAGACAAGTCGCAATCAAATTGATCAAGTCTGGTATGGATTCGAAATCTGTACTGGCCCGTTTTAACTCGGAGAGACAAGCCCTCGCCGTGATGGATCATCCGAACATCGCGCGTATCTACGATGGCGGCGTCACTTCGCAAGGTCAGCCTTATTTCGTTATGGAATTGGTCCAAGGCGTCACTCTGATGACGTATTGCGATCGCAATCTCCTCTCGGTCGATGCTCGCCTCCAGTTATTCGTAGCGGTCTGTCAGGCCGTTCAACATGCACACCAAAAGGGCGTGATACACCGCGACTTGAAACCCAGTAACGTCATGGTCACCGAAGTCGATGGCAGGCCAACACCGAAGGTCATCGATTTCGGAGTGGCCAAAGCGATCGATCAACCGCTGAGCGAGATGAGTTTCACCGATGCAGGAGCTGTCGTCGGGACACCAACTTACATGTCCCCTGAGCAAGCCGATCCGACTTCCATGGACATCGACACCCGAACCGATGTCTACGCTCTTGGTGTGATGCTGTACGAGTTGCTAACCGGTTCAACGCCCAT
>JBBRME010000211.1:0-8069 GCA_038230995.1 Gemmatales bacterium | reverse complement strand
GATTCCCAGCGATTCATATAGCGTAGCGAGCCGATCTTGAAAGACCTCGGCCTTGGAGAGGTCGACGTTGATCTCGTAATAGAGCTTGGGATCGAGGGAAGCCGCGGCGATCAAAGCCATGACGCCCACCAATCCTTCCATGAGCATGGCCCCATAGCCGATGGGGCGGATGTGCGACTCCTTCTCGATCATCTTCGGCGTCGTACCACTGCTGACCAGTGAATGGAAACCGCTGACGGCCCCGCACATCACGCAGATGAACACGAACGGGAAGATGTTCCCTTGGAAGGTCGGGCCACCGGCACTGAACACTTCATTGAACGCCGGGGCATGCAGCGGTGGGTTGGCAATGCACACACTGCCGACCAGCAAGATCACCGTGCCGATCTTGAGGAAGGAACTGAGGTAATCGCGTGGCCCCAACAGCAACCACACCGGCAACACGGCCGCGACGAAGCCGTAGATGACCAAGGCCAGCACGGTCTGATTCTTGGTGAGCGAGAAGAACGGCTCCAGTGAACTGCCCGGAATCCACCCGCCCGCAACGACGGCGAACAACGTGAGCGCCCCACCGAGGAGCGAGCCAGCCAGCACACCGAACTTCTTGAACCGCTTCATCAGCAGCCCCACCACGATGGCAATCGGGATGGTGCAGGCAATGGTGAACGAGCCCCACGAACTGCCGGGGATGACTTGGGTGCAACCGGCGGGGAGCGTCAGGATGCCATCAAAGCCGAGAGTTCCTTCGCCGATGACATTTAATGGCACACGAATGAGAAGTGCTTCGCTCCGCAAAGACCAAGATTGATCTTTCGCGTATCTCACGTCGCAACCGGTAGGCAGTTTGTAGACGTCGCCACGAGGTGTGTAACCGGCCTCTTTGGAAGGAAAGCGAATTTGCATTCCCTCGGGCAGCTTCGCTTCTTCACCGCCCAACGCCTTCACCACCACGATGCCCAACCCGGCCAAGGCGATGACGATGATGAACAGGATCGCCAAGCTCGCAATCAACGCGGCCGGTTTGCCGAGTTCACGCTTGGCAATCTCAGCGAGGCTCTTGCCACCGGTTCGCACACTGGCCGTCAGCACCAGCATGTCTTGCACGGCACCGGCCAGGCACACACCAATGATGAGCCAGAGTAACCCCGGCATGTATCCGTATTGAATGGCCAACACCGGGCCGATGAGCGGGCCAGCGCCACTGATGGCCGCGAAGTGATGGCCGAACAGCACCCACTTGTTGGTGGGGTGGTAGTTCTGCCCGTCCGGGTGAGCCATCGCCGGAGTGATGCGTTTGTCGTCCAGCACCGCCACCTTGGCGGCAAGGAAGGCACTGTAATACCGGTAGGCAATGGCGAGGATACACAGCGCGCCCAGCATGACGGGCAGGGCATGCAGCACGGTACGCACCGTGCCATCCGGTGCGGACTCAAAGTGCCAGAGAGTGAGGGCGAAGAGTTGGGTCATCCAGATCAGATCGTCGTGAGTTCTTGCAGTTCGATGAGGACGGATTCGAGTTCGGCACTTCTCAACCGTAATTCGATGCGATCCAGTTGTTCGAGATTAGAATTTTCGATAATCCCGGAGGCGTATCGAGCCAAATCCTCGGCAGCGCGAACCAACGGTCGGCTCAGTTTGCAGAGGCGATTCAATTTTTCTTCTGGTTCTTCATGCTTGGTAAACGGGTTGCTAAAGACGTAAGAAAGTGGGTTAGCCACGATTTCTTTTGATTTCAAAACCTGCTTTTTGATGGCCGTAAGTTTCCTAGCGTACGTAGCACATAGTACCATCGTCCGCTGAATGGGATCTGTCGGCATGACAGAGGGCGTTCTGGTTTTCTTGTGTGTACTCTTCGAGATCGGTTCTGTTTTCACACTCACAACGTTTCCTCCCAAATCTTCAACGCTTCAAGCTTTTTCAGCATGGACAGCATTGATGCCGTCTGTTTCTTGCTGTCATACCCGGAAGCTGTCCTGATCAATTCTACACCTTCAGGGTCTTCCAAGTTTGCCGGAAGCAAGCTCACAAAAGCAACTTCACTGAAGAAGGCTTGATCTCCCCGTTTGGCTGCCACATCTCGCAAAATCGTTCCCCATGCACCTGAAGTAAACAACTCATCGACTTCCTGACGATGACTCCACCAGAGATCCTGCTTCGTTACGGCTGTGAATACCCATAGCTTTCCAGGTGCCGTGAGCAAGGCAGCTTTGATTTGTTCAAGAACCGCCAATTCTTCCTTGCGTTTCTCTTCGAGGAACCGACTGACGAACCGTTCTTTGCTTCCGTCGAAGAGTTTGTGTGACTTGTAGCCCTGACCCGAAAAAGTATGGTGCCCGAACGATGCAACAAGAATGACGCCGGCATAGCGACCGTTGCTGATATCCCGCTGAAGATCGGCCCAAGAAGTAGAACGACGGAACTCCTGGCCTGATGGGACTACGATTTCAACCTGCGGATCGGATAACAGCGTGTAGTGTTCCTCAAAGTAACTTTCGGCGTATTTCCAATCTTCGCCGAAGACCCAGCCAATCGGTTGGCCTGAAAGCGTTCTCGCCAGAGTTGTCTTTCCGGTTCCTCCTGGGCCGATGATCAGAATTCCGGGTGAACGGACTTCACCGTCGGCATCGGCCGATTTGCCTCGGAACCGTTCACGAAACCATGAAATCGCACTCCAAACTTCTTTGATTCGCTTTGCGGTCTCGAACAGGTTGTCGATGATTGACTTCTCGTCGTTCATACTGCTCTGCAATCTCCAATTCATAGTCATTTGTATACGCCACTTGACTCGCGCTGGCGTGAGAAATGATCCTCGCTTGATTGCATCTCGCCGCTTCTCTTACTTCAACTCGAAGTCCTTGGTGTTCGCGCCTTTGATCAGGGTCGCTTTCATACCGGACATCTTCATGCTGTTGTATTTGCGATCAATGGGTACGTACTTGGGCATCAGGTTCATTCCATCGTGCTGCGGGCCGGGGCTGTCCTTCCCCTTGGCACCCTTGCCGAAGATTTGCGAAACGTCCTGCCCCTTGATCGACTCGGTTTCCAACGTGAACACCACATCGCCTTCCAGGGCGGAAGTGAACTGATACGTGCCGTCTCGTTTCAACGCGGCTGGCACAGTTTTCTTGGGGTCGTCCGCAGCGTGCATCGTCAACACCCCGCCGGGCAACGGCTCGCCTTTGTACATAACTTTTCCCGTTAGGGTCACTTCCCCGCTACCGCCACCTGGGTGATACACCGGATCAGCTTGCTTGCAACTGACGATGACCGCGAGACCAACCAACAGGCCGAGCAACGCCAAGATGCGCATGGAGAGTTCCTGCAAAAGTGTGCTGGTGCCACAGTGGAAGAACCACTACGGGCACACAGCTTGAGAAAGAGGTTGACGGGTTTACCAGTCGTTGCCCATTTGAAGGCCATCGTTCGGGATCACTGCGGCGCGGTAAGTGGCAACAGAAATCGAGGTTGTCACGTTCCGCACACTTCCATCAGCCATGGCCACTTGGCACCCACTGGCCCGCCCGCTTTGCCCACGCCAGTTCACGGCACCGTTCGGTTGAGTGGTGGCGTTGTAAGGTTCACCACTTGGGTTGCCTTGCGGCGGGGCGATCAGGTTGGTATCCCAGTGCAGCAGTGGTTCAAACGCACCAGCCCACCAGCAGCCCATGACGGCATTCCGGCTGCAATTGGAGCAGTAGCCATCGCCAATGTTGGCATACCGTTCCTCAAACAGAATCGTATTCGTGGTTCCATCCGGGAAGCCGTTGGTCAGGTTGGCTTTGCGGTTGAAGTAGAACGATCCAGCTCCGCCAAGGTTCTGGCCGAACGCTGGGAGGCTAGCGGCATAACCACCGTTGCCGCACCAGCCATCCAGCACACTGGATGTACCACGCTTGGTGGAATCGCTTGGGTTTTGCATGGTCTTGATGACTGGTTGATACAGCAGGCTCCAGGAATCCCAGTTGCCCAAGCGGTAGAGGTTTTCCTGCTCCATGTAGGGCATGATGAAGTAGAAGACGGAGCCGTGGGCAGCAGGGTTGCCGCTGCCGTAGTCGTACGGGGTACGGTTCCAGAAGCCGACTTGCGGGAAGCTACCGACACTGCTTTCGCAGTTGTGGCAAGCCAGGGCCATTTGCTTCAGGTTGTTGCCGGATTGCATCCGACCGGCTGCTTCACGCACCTTTTGCACGGCAGGCAGCAGCAGGCCAATCAGGATGGCGATGATGGCAATCACCACCAAGAGTTCGATGAGCGTAAAAGCCGCTCGGGTACGGAGAGAGCGCATGAGATCACCGGAGAGAGAGATCAGGCGATGAAGTGATGTAACAACGGGAACGTACACCCGCGCTCGCTGGAATGCAAGTGCGTTTTTATCAGCGAACGTTTTCGGCAGTATCGCAAGGATGCGGCCACCATCCGGTTTGAGCTGCTTCAACAGCAGGTGCAAGGTGGACTGAGATTGGATACGGATCACTGTGCTACGATTTGCACTTTGACGGCCTTGATCCAGACATCTTTGTTCTGGGCAGGGGCATAGCTAACGAAGGTCAAGCGAACCCGATCCCCCTTTTTACCGTTATTAGGATAGCAGCCAGCGGTAGTATTTTTGAATTTGACTCCTTCGTCGTCAGTGAAAATGACTTTGTATGTTGGAGTTGTCGCGATGTCTTCCTTGAGCTCAAGTAGGAAATAAATAGAGCCTTCGTCGTTCATGGTCCCTTTGACGATGGTGAATTTCTCTTCGACGGATTCGTAATCCCATGTCGGTTTGCTACCCTCTGGCAGCTTCGGCATTTCGAGTTTTTTCTTCTCGACCTTTTTGTCGGACTTTTTATCGTCATCCGCGAAGGCCGTGGGACTGGTGCCAATGGAGAGTATCACTGCTGAAGTGATGAACGCGAGCCCGGCGAAAAAACGAATCGAGCGAACCATGACAAACTCCTGATGAGAAAGAGGGGACTGGGGTTACTTCGCTTCTCGAATCCCATCCGCTGATAGGAGGGGATTCGACAAGCAAACTGAGTTCGGTAACGGATTAATTCTCGACAATTTGCACCTTGACGGCCTTGACCCATGTGTCTTTTATTTTGAGGGAATAGTTAACGCAGGTCAATCGAATCCGATCACCCTTTTTCCCTTTAGCGGGCATGCAGAAAGCAGTACCCTTCGCGAACTTGATTCCTTCGCTGTCCGTGAAGATGACGCTATAGTTTGACGTCGAAGCCATGTCTTCCTTGAGCTCCAGGAGGAGATAGAAGCACTCATCGTCGTCAATGTTTCCTTTGATGATGGTGAATTTCTCTTCGACAGATTCGAAATCCCACTTCGGCTTGCTACCTTCTGGCAGCTTCGGCATTTCGAGCTTTTTCTTGTCGTCCTTCTTGTCGGACTTTTTATCGTCGTCCGCGAAGGCCGTGGGGCTGGTGCCGATGGAGAACAGCACTGCTGAGGTGATGAACGCGAGCCCAGCAAAAAAAACGAATCGAGCGAACCATGACAAACTCCTGTTGAGAAAGAAGGGATCTGAGATACTTCGTCTCACGAACTATTCGAGGACGAATTTCACTTCGACGGCTTTACTCCAAATGTCACTTTGCGAATTTCTGAGGACACCGGCGAACTTGAGTACGAATCGGCCCCCCAATTTTCCCTTTCCTGGGTAACATTCGCCGAGATACGTGGTCTTCACACCATCGGAATCTTTGAGAACCAACTGATACATCAGCTTTTGAGGAATATCTTCTTTGAGGTCGAGGTCGAAGACCAGATTCGTAGGATCCGACGGGTCGAGTTGACATTTCACGATGGAGAAACGCGATTCAAGGCCTGCTACATTCCACGGTGCGGTGCCGAATTTCCTTGGCAGTTTCGGCGCTGCGAATTGTTTCGCAAGTGGAGCCAATGGGCTCGCAACCGCAAGAGTCTTGTCCTTCGAGAATGATCCAAACCACGCCACAGAACTCTGCTGTTTGTGATTGATGTTGTCAAGCAGCGCCGTCGTACGTTTTGTCGCGAATTGCCCGATTTCGCCGAGGGTGATTTGTCCGTCTTTGTCGAGGTCGCCTACGGGAGTCATCGCTTCGGCGAAAGCTTTTGAAAAGGCGCCGTTCTCACCGACGTTGGCGGCAGTCTCTTTCTCGCCACACGCTGCCATGATGACGAGGCCGCCTTCGAGCCCATCTTTGTGTTGATTGAGGTACGTCTTGGCATTCACGATCAGTTTGCCACTGTGGCAGCAATCGGCGATGATGATCACGTTTTTCTTTTGTTTCATCAATTTGACGCAGACGCTCAGCAATTGCTCATCGACTAAGGATGTCGCGTATTTATCGCCGCCATAGTAATCGAAGGGAGTAAAGAACCAGTAACTGCCATCAATGCCACCGTGCCCCGCCAGGGTGAGGACGAAGAAGTCCCCGGCGTTGCCAACATCTGCGAACTTCTGAAAGCCGCTGAGGATGTTTTTGTGCGTGGCCGATTCGGCCAGCAGGGTCACATGATCGACCTTGCGATAAACGGTTCCAGCCTGTTTCCTGAACGCGGATGTGATGACTTTGGCATCGTTCTGGCATCCGCGAAGATTGTTCTGTGTGATGAAGAAATCGACCCCAGAGGCGAGGACATAACAATCGGGCAAGTTCCCCTTCCCGACGAGAGCTGGCAGGGGAGTCTCGGCGATAAGCAGCGTCGCTGGGATCGTATTTTTGCCAACGGTGCCGACGTAAATATCGTAGCTACCCGATTGAGGTTCTTTGAGGACGATCTGCCCACGCACACCATCGCCATTTGCAATCCACTTGTCGTTGGGTTGCCGAATCAAAAGCGTCGTTTCACCCTTCGACGAAACCTCAAAGGTCAGCGAGGCTTTGCCAGCGGTGTAGTCCAGGCGGAACTCGGGTGCTTTCGAGATATTTGCGTTCACACCGCCCAGATTGGTCGAGATCGATCCGCCTGCACTGACTTCTTTCTTGAAAGGATCGGGTTTGAATCCGGCCTTCAATGCGACCGAACCGAAGGTCGGATCCAGCGAGGGTTCGGGTTGGGCGATGAGTCGAGTTGATGAAAACGTCATCGTCGTCAACAACATGGAACAGAGCAGTAAAGTTCGATGCACGAATGTCTCCCGCTTGCAGTTCTTGTGTTTCGGTCGAATATGTCATTTCAAGGAGTATTTACCACATTTCAAATCCTGTTCAACAAGATTCGCATAAGTGCTTTGTATTGCGTTCGGCAATCAGGATATGAGTGATGCTACGATGTCCTCATGTATCCACTCGGTCGTAGCGTTCTACCGTTTCGTCATCAATGGGCCGTTTTCTGTCTGTTCTGGCTGGCGGCGTATCTGTCGCCGTGGCTGATCATTTTCGCACGGACACTTCGCGGAAGAATCATCGGTCTCGCCGGTTTGTGCTTTCAGTTCTTTGCAGTCTGGTTTCTCACTGGCAACCTCCAGTATCCGAAGACGATTGAACTGTACTGTTCGATGCTTCTTTACTGTTTGCTGGTCTTCTTCCTCAGCATTGCTATCGCGGTGCTGCTGAGGCCGAAACTGCAGCCTGGCCTACCAAACGACATCCTGGTGACCGGCAAGGAAACCAGTTTCGCGCGCAGCGTCATTCGCGTCTTTTGGTCGGAAGAAGACTGGCTCTGGTTGGGCGTGTTGCTGGGCACGTACCTCGACTGGCGACTGAGTTCAAAACGTGGGGCCGAGATTCGCGCTCGGGTGCAGGGTGTACTGGACGATATGCGCTACGTTGGAGTGTACAAGCACTGCCGCACACCGTGGATTCACGTCTTTGACCGAGTTGTTGCTTGCTTACCTACCACTGTCGTCGTTCATCCGGATCATCCACCGCGTGGGGCGCTGATTTTCCTGCATGGTCACGGTGGCAACACACTGTTTCAGGCTTTCCTGCTGCGGGAATTCGCACGAAAGTATCAGTTGGTGGTGGTGTGTCCAACCTTCAGCTACGGCCCGTGGGAACTGCCACTGGCGAAGTCGATGATCTACAGAACCGTTGATGTTCTGCGAACGACCTACAACATAGCACCACAGCAGACCTTTCTTG
>JBBRME010000210.1:0-8108 GCA_038230995.1 Gemmatales bacterium | reverse complement strand
CCCTGCAACTGCACGCGGTAGATTCCAGAAAGGCGAGTATCACCGTAGCGGGCCACGCCGCTTTCTTCTCCGGCGGCGATGATCACATCGGTGGTGGTGCCTTCCGGATCCAACACGCGGGCTTTGAGCCCCACGGCAGTAGCGGGGAAGTATTCTTCCAGTGCCTCTCCGGCCCGCAGGGAGTGGCGATCTGGATTGGTGGCCGCGTAACGCACCAGTTCGTGCATCATCGGCAAGTAACTTTGCAGGATCGGCCAGACCGTCCAGTCGCGGTTGAACGAACTGGTGTACACAATCACGCGGCCACGATGACGAGGCATTTCCACGATGGCCGGGTCAGGCTTCTCGGCTTGTTCACCAGCTTTGAGTACCGGAGGCTTGGCCGGCACGAAGGACAGGATGCGGCGGGCTCGCCCATCCACTGGTGCATCGAGCTTGACGTATTGCGTGAACGGCACGCTGGTGAGGCCAGCGCGGGCATTGTCATCCCGGAACGCGGCCAGCGGATCGAGCGTGTAGGCTTTGTCGTCCGCAGCAAAGGCGAACCCCGCATCGTTTGGCCCGGTGATCTTTTTGATGCCAGTCAGTTTGCCGGGCAGCAAGCCATTGCCATTGTTGAACAGCACCTCGTTGTAGAAGTTCATGTTCTCGGCAGCGTTTGGCCCAAGGCCAATGATCACCCCGCCACCGCGTTTGAGATGGGCTTCAAGTCGTGTGAGTTGATTCGGCGTCAGACTGGGCACATCACACAGGAACACACAGTCCACTTCCGCAAGTTCAGCGAGTGAGGCATCGCCAAACTCAGCGAGGCTCAGGGTGCGCGGGCGTAGTGGGTTGACAGCACCGGGGGCCGAGGTTGGATCGAGCGCTGTTTGCAAATAACCACTGGCCCGAAGGAACGGGTCGGTACTCGGTTTGCCGTTCACCAGCACGCAGGGCACAGCATCGCGCACATCCACGGCTAGCGTTCGCACATCATCGGCAGGCAGGTCGTCCGCTTCGGGAAGGCGAACTTGAATAAGGTGTGTTCCAGCCTCACGGAAGCGGTTAGCCCCGTCCAGCACGAACGCCACGCTGAAGCGTTGACCTGCTTCGATCTTATCGATCACCTTGGCTTCGACGGGCACAAACGTGCCGTCGTCGGTCTTGCCGGGCTTGCTCACCCGGAGTTCCAACCGCAAACTGGTGCGATCCGTCTTGCCGAAGTTCTGCACCGAGGCCAGTACCACCACTGGGGCGTCGGTCAGGGCCAACGGATCGCCCAGCGACATCTCCGCGATGCTGAGGTTGTCGTAGTCGCTACCCGCCACATCCAGCACGGCGACGTCGGCCTTGGTCAGGATGCGTTGCCACACTTCCGGTGCCGGCACATCGGCACGGGCGAGAACCGGGTTCCATGCTGAACGCTGAAGATCCGTCACGAACGTAACCTGCCGACGCGGGTAGTTCCGGGGCGACTTCGCCAACACGTCGGCGATGAGTGGAAGGGCACTGGAGTAATCGCCAGCGGTGTGCGTGGGTTTGATGTTCCGCAGTTCGCCGATGACCTTCTCGGCATCATTCGCCGGGCCGGGCACCACAGCAACGGCACTTGCGGAAACCTCAATAATCGTGAAGCCGTCGCCCGCATTCGCACTGCGAATCAAGTTCTCGATTTTCGCTACAGCCTTTTGAAAGCGACTTCCGTTGTCCGATGCCGTGGCCATGCTCAGCGACGTATCCAGCACAAAAACATGATGCGTTCGCGGGGCATTCACCGTACTCGACATGGTGCCAGGGCGGATGGCCTGCCAGAGGTTCTCCATCCACGGCGAAGCCGCACACAACCCAAGCAGCAGCAGGGCAATAGCCAGTACCCGCATGGCCAGTAGCAGCCAACGGTCGATCCGGCGGCGGTGCCGCTTTTGCGCCGATACGAGAAAGCGCATGGCCGCCCAAGGCACCACTTGAAAGCGTTGTCGGCTGAGCAGGTGAATGAGGACGGGTAGGGCCACCGCAGAAGCGGCAACAGCCGCGACCAGTGGAAGTGCAAAGGAGGCAAACAGCGGAGCAATCATGCGGGCGGATCGTCAGACGGTGTGCATCATCTTAGGCTGTGGTGCCTAGGCGAACAGTTCGGATACCGGCAGCCTGAACCCGGGGAGGACGTCGTAGCCTTCGAGGTTCTGGCCTTCGACCACATCTAACGCCTGCATCCCTGGCCGATAGACCATGATGACTTGATCTTCCGGATCAACCACCCACACCAAGCGAACACCAGCGGTGAGGTATTCATTCACTTTGCGAATGACTCGTACAGTACGATCGGACGGAGAGAGGATTTCCACGACGAGCCTCGCAGGTTTGTGGAAATAACCGCTTGGCCGAGTTGGATAGTCTTCAATGCTGTAGAACGCAACACCCGGCCCTCGTACTGTGACCGGCTCGGTCACAGCACCGGATTCGGTAACAACCCAACCGAGCTTGGTCGGTTTTATGAATCCACTTAAGGAAACAGCGACTTGAACTTGAACAAGTCCGTGTTCGGCTTTCGTTGGCGGCATCTTCACGATCCTCCCTCGGACGAGTTCTTCCTTGCTTCCGTCTGCTGGTTGGGGCCGATTCATGAACTCGGCTACCGTCATCGGGCCTGGCGACAACGCACTCATTTCGCAGAACCTCCCACTCGCGGGACACCCCGCCAGAGTTTATCATGACGGCATTCTCTTCCATGCTGGTGCGTCATGCTGCGGTTGTTCTTTGCATTGCTGTTCTGTGTGGGGTGGGTTCAAGCCGCCGATAAACCGGTGCCGGTGGCGGAAGCCGCGGGCAAGATGAAACTGCCGCCGGGGTTCAAGGTGAGCTGCTTCGCCGGTGAGCCGGATGTGGTGCAGCCGATTGCCTTTACCTTTGACGACCGTGGCCGAATGTGGGTGGTCGAGTGCCTGATGTACCCCAAGTGGAGTCAGGACGGCAAAGGTGGCAAGGATCGCGTGGTGATCCTCGAAGACACCGACGGCGACGGCAAGACCGACAAACGCACCGTAGTGCTCGACGGTGGAGTGAATCTGTCGGGTATCGAACTCGGCTTCGGTGGCATGTACTTGTGCTCATCTCCCAACCTCCTCTTCATTCCGTTGGATGAGAACAGCAAGCCTGGCAAGCCGGAGATTCTGCTCGACGGTTGGAACATCAAGGACGCCAAGCACAACGTCTTCAACAGCTTGGTCTGGGGGCCGGATGGCTGGCTGTACGGTTGCAACGGCATCCAGACCAAGTCCCGCGTTGGCAGGCCCGGCACGGCGGACAAGGATCGCATCCCCTTTGATTGTGGTGTGTGGAAGTTCCACCCCACCCGCAAGGTGTTTGAAGTGGTGGCCACCGGCACCACCAATCCGTGGGGGCTGGACTTCGACGAACACGGCGAAATGTTCATCACCAACTGTGTGATCGACCACCTGTTTCACATCGTGCCCGGTGGCCGGTACACCCGCATGTACGGGCAGGACTACAACCCGCACACCTACGGCTACATGGGCAGTGCGGTGGACTACAAGCACTGGGGCGGTGGCCACTGGACGGACGGCCGGGCTGACCTGAAAAGCGGCGCACTGAAGAAAGAACACGACGATGCGGGTGGCGGTCACGCCCACAGTGGGGCGGCCATCTACTTGGGCGACAATTTCCCCAAGGAGTACCGCAACACGCTGTTCACCGCGAACATCCACGGCAACCGCTTGAACAACGACGGCCTGGAACGCACCAAGTCCGGCATGAAAGGTGTGCGCCGACCGGACTTCCTATTTGCGAATGATCCGTGGTTCCGGGGCATCGCCGTGAAGCAGGGGCCCAACGGCGAGCTGTTCTGTAGCGACTGGTGCGACACCGGCGAGTGCCACAACTACGACGTGGCGGACACCACCAACGGCCGCATCTACCGCATCACGTATGGAGATGTGAAGCCTTGGACGAAGGACGTGAGCAAGTTCACCGACGAGGAGTTGGTGAACGCGGTGACGAGCCAGAACGAGTGGCTCAGCCGTAAGGCGAGACGGGTGTTGCAGGAGCGGGCTGATGCTGGTCGAGCAGAAGAGATTAAGAAAGTGATCCTGCAGAGTATTGCCCCAGAAGCAAATCTTGATCGACAAATGAGATATATCTGGGCGTTTGGTGCTGCATTTCCAAAGGATTTTGATGCACTGATGAAACGACTTCAGGACATGCCGTTTCGCAACCATCAGTTGTGGGGGATGAGGCTACTCCTAAGCAAAATTCAGCTCGGACTCGATGATACCTTTGAAGCTTACGAGCAGTTTGTGAGTATGAAACTCATGGATACTCCCGAAGGTCGTCAGCAATACATTAGTGCGGCGAGCGAGCTTTTTGTAGCGATTCACCGAGATCACATTCGCAGTCAAAAGACTCAACTGCTTGACAGATCTGCCTTTAGGCTGCTGAAGAACTTACTCACTCAACCGGTGATGCATCCCGACACGATGTTGATGATTTCCTACGCTCTTACCTCTAGCGCGTTGACATTGCCTGAACTCGCTGCCACTGAAAGCCCCCACCCGATCCTCTACAACCACCTCACCCGCAAGCGTCTCGCCACCGAACCCGATCCGAACAAGGAACTCACCGACATCCTCGAAAACTTCCCGGTCATCCCGAATGACGAGTGCCGCGTGGCGGTGTTACAGGGGATTGCCGAGAGCTTGCGTGAATCGCGGGTGCTGAAGCCATCCGACATGTGGCGGGCGGTGTACGGCAAGTATCAGGACAGTAAGAACGTCGCCCTCAAGCAGCAACTCGATGACGTGGGTCTGCTCTTCGGTGATCCCGTCGTGTTGGAGATGATGTTGGCTCGCGTCAAGGACTCCAAACAGCCCGCTGCAGAACGCAGCCGATTGTTGACCGCTCTGGCTGGCCGAAAGACCAACGGCTTCACGCCGTGGTTGTTGGAGACCATCAAAGACATCAGCGTACGTGGGGCGGCCATCCGTGGCTTGGCTAACTACGACGATGCCAAGACCCCCTCTGCACTGCTCGCCGAGTACAAGAACTTCAGCAGCGAAGAAAAGGCCGATGCGGTGGTGACACTGTGCAGCCGGGCCAGTTATGCCAAGGCACTCTTGGAGGCCATCGAAGCGGGCACCGTGCCCAAGGGCGACCTCGGGGCCTACAACGCCCGGCAGATCAGCACGCTGAAGGATAAATTACTCGTGGAGAAACTCACCAAGGTGTGGGGCGAACTGAACACCGGCACCGCCGCGGGCAAGGCCAGCATCGACAAGTACAAGAAGCTGCTGAACCCGGACTACCTTGCTGCAGGCAACGCGGCCAACGGCAAAGCCCTGTTCACCAAGAGTTGTGCGACGTGCCACAAGCTGCACGGCGAGGGGCAGGCCGTCGGCCCGGAACTCACCGGAAGCCAGCGGGCCAACCTTGACTACGTGCTGGAGAACGTCTGTACGCCAAACGCCGTGGTGCCTTTCGATTACAAGATGACGCAGTTCTACCTCAAGGATGGCAGCAGCGTGGCCGGGTTGGTGAAGAAGGAAACCAAGGACAGCGTGACGGTACGCACCGTGAACGCCGAGGTGGTGATCTCGGTCAAGGACATCGACGAGCGGAAGTCGACGAACCTGAGCATCATGCCCGAGGGGCTGTTCGACGTGATGAAGACGGAGGAAGTGCGGGACCTGGTGAAGTACTTGCAGGCAAAGTAGTTCATCAAGATTTAGCTCAAGGCGTGATTTCGTAGGGCGGTACAAGGCTTTGCGAGTGCCGCCAGACTGGATGGACTTCGGCGGCACTCGCAAAGCCTTGTACCGCCCTACAAGAGGATTCTCCAGTGTCATGGTATATCACCTTCAATCCACACGGCCTGACCACAGAAGCAAGGGAAATCACAGAGGAAAGACAGAGAAGAGAGATTCTGATTGATATCTGTCTTTTCTTGCCACTGTGGGTCTGACGGAGCACGACGAATCCGTTAGAATGCCCCACGTGCGTCGTCGTGTCTGTGCGTGGCGACTGCGTGCAACGTGGGAAAGGCTAGTCCGCTTGCCAAAACCGTCCGCCATTCGAGTGAAGTTCGAGGAACTTTACGCTCTGCATCGTCGTGATGTTTGGGCCATGGCCTATGCACGGTGGGTCGATGCCGACATGGCGATGGATTTGATGCAGGAAGCCTTCCTTCGACTTTGGAAACAGCTCGAAGCTGGGGAAGACATCATCAACCCACGAGCCTGGCTCCTGAGGGTGACGCGGAACCTGGCCGAGGATAACGCCAAAAGTGCCTTCCGCCGCCACGGTACGCAGGCACCGGAGTTCTTGGGCAACCTGCTGAGTTCCGGGGAAGCCCCGCCGGAGCAACTCGAACGCGACGAAACGTTCGGGCAAATCCGGGTGTTGTTGGAAGAATTGAGCCCGTCGGATCGAGAGATCCTGACGATGAAATATGCCCTGGAGTATGACGGGGCCACCATCAGCGAGCGATTGGGCATTCCGGTGACGGCCGTTCATATGCGGCTGAGCCGGGCACGCCAACGCCTCGCCGAACTGCTGACAACGACTGGAGTGCAAACGATCCCATGAACACCCACTCTCCCGATGAACTGGATCGCCATCTGTCCGCTTATTTCCGCGCTCAGGTTCCAACACAGTGGCCTACGGCCCCGCTGCCGGTGCAAGCCCGTGCCACGCCAAAGTTAAGCTCCGCGTGGAAGACTCGCCTGACCCTCGCCGCTTCGGTAGCCGGGTTGCTGGGCTTGGGTTGGGTGCTATCGTCGGGGAACATGGGCGGCAGCCCGAAACCCAATGAGTCCGAGCAGTTGCTCCTAAAGTCTTCCGCAAGCGGGGCAGATCTGTTGAAGAAGCTGCCGCAAAAATAGTACCTAGGCCGATGGCCTAGGCTACTCTGTCACGGGCCTTTGGCCCTGAAACCAAGAGGCCCAACGGGCCGAGATCGGATAGCCCAGGTCAAAGGCCTGGGTTTTTTCATGCCATCAAACGCCAGCGGCCCCGAGTGCCACCCCCGTGCTTCCGGAGGGGCGACACTCGGGGCCGCTGGTTTTTTGTCGAAGCCGGTAACTACCGGCAGTTTGGCCCGCGTCAGGAACTGCCGCTGAGCGGTGAGATCATGAACTGACCGGTGCGTTGAACAACATTTCCCATGGTCTGACCGACGTTTTGCACGGCGTTCAGGATCGGGCGGGGCTGCTGGTAAACCACGACCGACGATCGGTATTCGGTCGTCGTGACCGTCGCTTTATCCTTGTTTTGCGTCAGGTAGGTGGCCAAGTCGGTGCTGGCGACGGCTCCTTCGTGTCGGAGGGCGATCAGTTCGCCCTTCTTGTCGCTAATCACCAGGCCTTCCTGGATGCCGAATTGCTCGGACAGTTTCTTCCCCTCGACGCTGGATGAATCGATTTTGACCGAGATGAATTCCGACTTGAGCGACTTCGCTGTGTCGTCTGAGAGGGTTGCGGTTTCGAGCCATTCAACTTTGTTAGTCGGGGCAATGAATACGGCGATCGGTTTACCTTCCTTAGCCGAACGAGCCTGTGCCGTGCTGTAGCTCGTTAACCAATCTGATTCAAGCGTTGTCGGGGCAGACATCAGGCCTGCCAGGGCCATCGCGGTGAGCGAGGTTGCGAACATCGTGGTGCGGTCTCCGTGGAAGCACTCCACTCGATCGTCCCGGTGCATTCCGAAGAACCGGGAAAGCAGCAATATTAGACACAAAGTTCCCAAAGTCAACAAATGTAACAGTTATTACCGCTAAATTTGTAGAATTAAGATGGAATAGACAGTTTGATAATCGTAGCGATTGGACAAGATGGGCTAAGGCGGAAAGTAACGAAGTGCTGACGCAAGCGAAAGCGCCGAATCTGCGTACGTGAACTAGGAACTGAATTGTAGGTATTACAATCGCTACAAATCCACTGAGCTGAACTTGATGGGCGTATTTACAAGCACGAAGCGTGAGCGAGTGAAATTCGTCCTCACTCGCTCACGCTTCGTGCTCGTTGACGTGCAATCTCTTCCATCCGCTGGCGAATCACCTGCTCAAAGCCCCGGTCCGTGGGTGTGTAGTACGTGGCATCCGACGGGATGTATTCCTG
>JBBRME010000209.1:0-8217 GCA_038230995.1 Gemmatales bacterium | reverse complement strand
TTGTTCTCGTACAAACCAGCAACGTAGAAGGCCGCCCCTTTCCACGCAGAGAGATTCCACTGCACGGCTGAATTCAGCCGAGGGTCCGACTGCGTTGCCGCGTCGCAATCTGCCAGAGCGAATAGCCCCTGACCAATTTTTCCATCCTCACAGAGCTTCACTGCAGAACGGATTTTCGCTGTGAGTTCTTCTTCGGACGGTGGTTGCACACTGGCTTGGGCTTGAAGAATGACTGATGGTGGCACTGCGACAGGTGGCTTCGTCACCAAATATGTGATGCCAAAGATCAGCGCTACGATGCACGCGGCAGCAATCAATCGTTCGCGATGACGCCGCCAAACCCTACGACAGCGTACCCACAGCCCTGGCGCACGACCCTTGATCGGTTCATCCGCCAGATATCGTTCCAAATCATCCGCAAGTTCGGCCATTGTTGCGTAGCGTTCAGCCGGGGACTTTGCCAAGCACTTCAGGCAAATCGTCTCCAAATCCTTATGAACGGCAGGGTTCAACTTGAGAATTGCTTCGGGCGGATCGTGTTCCAGTTTGCGGACGATTTCCACCGCGTTGCGCCCGATAAACGGCACTCGCCCGGTCAAACTCTCGTAGAGAGTCGCACCTAGGCTGTACACATCGGATTGACACGTCACAGCTTTTCCGAGTGCTTGTTCAGGCGAGATGTAGGCCGTGGTTCCCACAGCCCCCTGTGTATCGAAGCTTGTCTGCTGCGAGTCCATCAATCGCACAAGACCGAAGTCCACGATGAACGGCCGTCCGCTATCGTCGACAAGAATGTTGGCTGGCTTCAAGTCTCGATGGATGAAGCCCTTGGTGTGCGCATATTGCATTGCGCGGGCTACGGTAGCAATCAATACGGAGGCATCACGCGGGTTCATCGACCCAAATTTTTTAAATCGTTGTGCCAGACTTTGCCCATCGATCAGCCGCATCGAGTAATAGTGCCACCCTGCCACTTGGCCAACATCGTAGACCGTAACCAGATTGTCATGAGTGAGCGTTGCAGCGGCACACGCCTCACGACGAAAACGACGTATGAGCTCGTCTTTGGATTCATCGGCCAAGGTCGATAGCAACTCAGGCTTGATCACTTTCAGCGCCACATCACGATTGGCACCCAATTGTTCCGCACGGTAGACCGAACCCATACCGCCGGTGCCAATGCAACCAACTATCCGATACCCGCCAAACGCCGTGGGTGGCCCATTTTTTACATCAACGGATACGACACCAAACGCCGCTTCGATGGAGGTGGAGTGATCGGGAAAGCGAATGCGGTACTCTGTCGAAGTTGGAGTTTCACTTTTTCGACGCCGCAGTTCGCATTCCAACGCAACCAACTCCCGAATCACATCGGGTTTGACGGAAGCATCGACACGATCCAGAAGTGACTCAATGACGGGTCGATCACCGGCTTTCCAACGCGACTCGAACTGATCGCAGACAGCAACGATTTCTCGCAAATGCTCGATGGATCGCAAAACAGAGCTGGTCGTCGTCGGCATCAGTTCGGTTTGCATATCAGCACCACTCTAGCGTTTCGCTATCGTATGATCATCCACTAAAAATGACCGCGAGTGAAGCACGGTTTTTGCTGAATCGATGAGCAATGAGACGCAGTCGTGCTCATCTTGAGTTGCAGATTTTCGGCATCTTGAATAGCGTGCATCGCCCTTGGCGGTGCATAGCTGCCCAACTCGTTAATCCACTTGCACCCAACGTGTGATGTCGGCGCGACTGTGTGGCGAGACCAGCGATTGCTCCGGTGCTGCTTTGTACGCGGCAGCCCAAGCGGGGCCGAGTTGATCGAGAGCCGAGATCGGCACTTGTGGGTGTTCGCGATAAATCACGACTCCGTCCGACAACTCGGCCAACATCGCCACTGGCGGCAGCATCTCCGTGGCTAGTTGAGTTATCCGCAATCCACTCTGTCCTGGCGGGGCGAGGTAGACACAGACTTCGTTCTTGCTCCACGGGCCGTTGCCCAAAAGTGCCGGCTGTGCATCCTCAATGGCTTTTGCCACGGTAATACCAACGGCGTGAGTATTTCCGTGGTGCTGCTTCATCATGGCGAAGAAGTCAACCTCTCCGAGACGCTGATCGAGATAATCCCGTGTGGTCTGCCGCAGGATACGAAGGATCGCTGTCGGCCCTTCCGCTGTGTTCAGACACGACTCAAACACCCCGCCCATCTGTGTCGAAAGTGCATCTTGAAACTTGTTCTCCAAGGCGTTCAGGTCGTCGTCGTTCAGCACTTTTAAATACCGCTGAGCGGCATCTTCAAGCGACGTACATCCCGCAGGCACCATCGACCCGATGACTTCGTCCGGCAGTTTTTGATCGGCTTCACTCACGAGGACTTTGTGATGTTCCTGAATCCGCTGGCGACAGGCAGAGAGTTCATTCAGACGGTTAAGCATGACATCATGCAGATGACTGTAGATGCCCACCGCTTCACGAGCGACCAACGCGTCGTACCATTGCCGCGGGTAGTCGTTCAAGGCTTCTTCGAATTCAGTCGAGCTCAGTTTCTTGCTGCCCTTCAGTTGGAATCCGTAATTCGTCAAGCGGTCGTAGGCGATTGCAGCAGACTTCTCTTTCTGAGCGATTTCGCGTTGAACGGCTTGCTGATTGCGCTCAAGCGATACCAGCAGTTGTCGCACGACTTCTTCTGTGCCAGCAAGGCGAAAGCTACTGGTGTCGAGCAGCGCTGGGATCATCGCCATCCAATCGGTGACAATGGTTTGCTTCACCGACTTTGATTGATGTTCCAGAGCGCGTTGGAGGTCTGTGAGGTCATCCCCATGACGCGGTGGGCCGAAGATCTTGGTGAGCTCGCCTAAGCGTGTGGACACGTTGGCCGGGTCGGGTAGCCGTTTCAGCCAGCCATTAGGCGATAGGGATTCACGCAATTGAACCACTTGAACTTCAAGGTTGTAACCAACGGCCTCATCGACTGCCAATTTCAAAATCGCCATCAGTTGATCGGCTTCGAGCTTACAACGCTGCCATTGTTCGGCTGCCCATTGTGGTACCACTTTGCGGATCTGCGTGGGATCCGGATCGATCCATTGGCCAAGCAACACCGGGGCAATCACCTGTGAGGCACGCTTGACAACTTCGTGCCGTGGCCATTGCAACTGCTGCAAGCCGTAAGTGGCGAACATAGGTGTCGATGGCGGCGCGAGTAGCTTGCGTTTCTCATCCGCTAACCGGCCAAGCCGAGTGAAAAGTTCCAAGCGGAAGAATTGAGCCAAAATCTCGAGCGAATTTGCCGGTTTGCTGTCTGGCACCAGCGGAATGATTCTGCTGAGGTTTCCCGTCTGCGTGACCGTGGTGTTACCCGTTCGTCGGCGAACAGGTATCTGAGTTTGTGAAACTGGGATGACGGATGAAGAGGACACATAGTCAGCTCCCCGCAGAATCAGCGTGCGAGAGAATGGGGCTTGAGCGTCTTCTACATAACCCTGGGCTTCATCGAACACGGATTTGAAGCGTGTGTCGGTCTGGCTGTAGTGGTTCAACTCGGTGATCGCTGCAAAGGTGTTAGCCTTGGCTTGGGCCGACACATTGCCTTCGTTCGGTGGAGCCAGGAGCACACCAACGATGTCGGGATTTGGGTAGCCGTTGTACCTCATCATTTGCCGGAGGGCATAAGCAAAATCGAAGACGATGCCACTGCCAGTGCCGCCGCCGAGGCCTGCAACAAGGTACACCCGCGGCAAGTTGCTTCGTGCTTCCTGATGAGTGCTATGCTTGGTAATCGCAAGTGCCGTCTCGTTCGTTGCCACATCAAGTTCAGCCAGCACCTTCTGCATGATGACGCGGAAGTGATCGTAAAACGCAAGCCGACCAAGACAGCGCAGGCCTGTGGTTTCTGGTACTCGGGGCATGCGATAAAGCACAGACGAATCCAGCCAACCGTCGAACAAGGCTCGGCCGTTGTTGCGTGGCCGGAGGTAATAGGCAGCGCGATTCAGCGGAATCGGCAGTGTGCTTTCTTCCGGTAGAGCTGCTAAATCTACGGTCGATAATGTCGTTGCATCCTTCAGATTCTCGGCATCGGTATCAATGGCCAGCGTACGCAGGATCGGTACGTTGTCACATTCGCCAAAAGCTTGCGACAGCAGTCGGCGAACACGTTTGGTAACCAACACACCGGTGTTGCCCAATCCAATGATCAGCGTTGGGCGAAGGTTGCCATCTCCAAAGAGTTCCTTGACCGGCGAGCGCGTGGGCATCGGCGTGAACGATACCGAATTGTCCACCGTGCCTTCCAGGGTTTGACTCAAGCTCTGCGAATTCAAATGATGGTAATCAGAACTGCCGCTGTGGTATGACGAATCCGCATAGTTCGTATGACCCTGCGGAACAGGTGAGTTGCCGATGGATAGCCACTCCGTCTGCTCGGAGAGTAGATTCGACGCGCTGGCCACAGCAACGGCTTCGCCTACCCGAACGGAAGTAACGGGCTTCATTCCATCACGTATGGCAATGGCCATATCCATGACGGTGCGGAAGCGGTCTTCCGGTTTCTTCGACAAGGCCCGCGCCAGTGCAGGACGATCCGCCAAAGGACTGGGTTCGAGATTCGGCGCATGTTGCAAATGTTGCATCATCAATTGCGTCATGCTGGTGCCATCGAATGGCCGCTGCCCGGTGAGTAGCTCCTGATACACACACGCGAGGCTGTACTGATCGCAGTAGCGGCTGACTAAGCCATCAAAAGTCTCCGGGGCAGCGTACACCGGTGTGATACCACCCGTGACTTGGGCAACGTGCAGTTCCAAGTCCTTGACTTGGCCGAAGTCCGCCACTTTGACGTGGTTGTAGAGCAGGAACAAGTTCTGCGGTTTGATGTCGAGGTGTTGTAGCTGATGCTTGTCGTTCATTAAGTCCAGCACTTCTGCGGACTCGAAGAGGTACTGCATCAACTCAGGCCGGGGAATACCGGGCAGATTCTTAGCACGACACTCGCGGAAGCGATCCCACAAGTTACAGTCGGCCAACTCCATGACGATGCACAGCCGACCTTCCACAATGTCGTACCGGTCGAGGGCCAAGAGGTACGGGTGGCGTACCATCTTGACCCGTTTCATCGCCTTGAGTTCTTGCTCGGCAAAGCGGTACGAATCCGTGTCCTTGTAGCGCAAATCGCCGTGGATCACCTTCATCGCCTTGAAGATGCCGCCGGGAGCTTCGCACTTCCATACTTCGCCGAAGCCCCCACTACCAAGTCGGTCGATGAGCCGGTAACCAGGGACTGGCTCGGCATTACTTTGGAAGGAAACGGCCATGATTTCGATATCCCCAATCATCCAATTGTTTGTCGGGTTCCAATGTCAATCCAAAAGTCACAGCACCGACTTCAACGGCACCGTCCAGACGATGTCGCTCCGTGTGTGCGGTTGCTGGTCGGTCGTCAACTGCGAGGTGTAAGCTTGCTTCGCCGTTTCGCCGAACTGCGGTACATCACTCAACGGCGTGCGCGGGTGCTCCCGGTAGACGATGATGTCTTCTGGCATGTCGGCTGGAATGAACTCAATGTCCGGGTTCGCTTCGTGAATCAGTTGACGGAGCCTATCGCCGCTTTCGCTTTTGGGCGTTGCGAGGATCGTTGCTTCCAAGGCTTGATGCTGGCCCTGAACGATGTCCACCTTGGCGGCATCGTAGGCTTTTTCCAGTACAGTCAAGCACTCGTTGCCAAAGCCGCGGTAGCGGGCTAGGGCTTCTGCTGGATCAGCTTTTTCCAGCCGAAGTTCCAGGAAGGCACGCACAGCCTCACCAAGCATTGCCGGAAACTGCTCAGCCTTTTCAGGTTTCAGACTCAACCCAGCTAGCCCACGGAATTTCTTCTGAATGATCTTCTGGACGTTCTGATCGAACTCCAAAATGTCTTCCGGTGGAAGGTTTGCAATGAGTTGTTCGGCAGCCGCCTCGATCGTCTCGCAACCCATCGGCAGGGCGTACGCACCTGGCTCGTTTTCGCTGGCGTACCGTTTCTGATCTTTGCCAAACTTCTCTACGAAGCCTAACAGAACCTCGCGGCAGTGACTAACATCACGCTTGATCTCTGGCATTGAATCGCGGAGTTTACGGTAGATATTCACGGCCGCACCGTGCAGCAGCACCTGGTAACGGGCCTGCGGGTATTTCTCCAGCAGTTCCAAAAGTTCACTGGTGATGGATGATCGCCTCACCGCTAGCGTGAAACTATTTCCGGCAAGACTGCCAATAACAGGGAAGAGTTTGGCATACGCCCCCGTGGCATCATGCGAGTACTTCTGTACTTTCGCTTCAAGTTCTTGAATCATCTCGGTCAATCGATCCGTCATCTGTTGAATGGCTTCCTCAGCACCTGCCAAGCGGTATTGCGGCATCTCGAGAAACGACACCGCCACTGTGGATAGATGCGTATCTGCTTCAGATAGAATTGCTGCTGCTTTTTGATCCAAAATACCCTTGAGCATCGGCGTACTCAGCGACGATTCAATCTCCGGCTTGCCTACGAACTTGATCAGTTGATCGAGTGCGGCTACAGCACTGGTGCTATCGACTTTTCCTGCACCCGGTACTGCTAGGGCAGACACGATCGATTGAAACGACTGATCCGCAGGCCCACGCATCGCCTCGACAACCACTTCATCCAATTGCGCCATAATGCTCTGCGAATCGAGCCGATACTGCGTCCATTGATCCACCAGCCAGAACTGAATTGGCTCTTTCAGGTGTGTGCTTTCCTTCGTGGCCCACTGCCGTAGGGTTTGCTGGCAGAAAACACGCGTGATGGTCGTGAGCAGTTCAAAGCGTGGCCACGTTAATCGGAAGATGTTGAACGGCTGCACGGTTGGCCCGGCATTGCGTTCCTCTGGGGCGGCAGCGCGAACTTCGTCGATACGCTTACCCATCGGCGAGATCAGTTCCAAGAACATGGAACGTGCCGCTGCGCCAATACGCCGTTGACCGTCGAGCGGGTCTTTCTGTGAACTTGGCCACTGCATGAGTGCGGTGCGGTCGTACGGGGCAGAAGAGTCCGTTACAGCAGCTTCTGAGAGATCAAAGCGAAACTGGTAGGGGTTCTTGTTGAAGTGGTGCAGTTCCGTCAAGGCCGCCACGGTGTTGGCTTGCGCTCGCCGCGAAATCCCCTTCGCTGCTGGTGGCACGAACAGAAAACCATGCACTTCGGGCTTGCGATAGCCCACGTTTTTCAATTCATGTTTCATCAAATACGCAAGATCAATGAACATGCCGCTGCCAGTGCCACCATCCAAGCTTGCGGCAATGTAGACTCGCGGGCGGTTGGTGCGAAGTTGTAAGCCAGTCAATTTCTCTGCCTGACGCAACGTCGCCTCATTCATGATCGGTTCAATCTCTTGCCGTATGCGCTGGGCAATCTGTCGATAAGCATCGCACAAGGCCAATCGACCGAACGGACGCATCCCCGAAGCTGGCCCGCTGGTTTTAGGCAACTGGTAAAGCATCCCCGACGGTAACCACAGTTCGACCGGTGGCAGGCCTTCACGCTGCAAGTAATGGGCTGGGCGTTGTAAACGGGCCAATGCAATCTCGTGGCTAGCCAAACCGCATGGGTCTTGCGAAGCGAGGGAGGCATCATCGGCATCGGTGTCGATGTAGACAAACCGCAGATGCGGAGTGGCCTCCAGCGAACCGAATCGATCTTTCAACAAATGTCGAAATCGCAGAAGCACATCCAGACCCGTTCGACCGATGCCGACGATAATCGCAGGCATCAAATCGCCTGTGCCGGTGCGTTCGGGTGGGGCGATGCCGAGTGCCCCCATCCGACCCGTCTCGACGATACTGATCTTGCTGGCGGTATGCTCGATTCGTTGGGTCACGCTAGGATCGGGCCGACTTGAATTCATCTTCGGTGTGACAAGACTCGGCATGCCGTAGACGCCTGAATCCGATGATGGACGTAGAATCGGCCCGCGGAGAATTGGTGTGGATCGACTCGAGAGACCGTCATTACGGCGCGTCAGTCTCACGGCGTCACGTATCGATGAAGCTTGTTGAGTGAGCGGGGCTGTTGCACCCGAAGGCGAAATTGGTGGAGCTGGCAATCCATCCGGGCGTGGAGTTTGTTCAGGGCCAACTGGCATCGGCAGTGAACCAAACTCAAGCCGAGTCAGAGTGTTCGGTGCATCAACGAGCTGCTGAACCAACTCGCGGCACGAT